>JAQTTS010000181.1 GCA_028710655.1 Dehalococcoidales bacterium | reverse complement strand
TGGGGTAGTTCTCGGTAGACGCCAAGTCGCGGGCAGCCAGGTTAATGACCGACATGTGAGCCGGATAACGAGCAATATCTATGCCCCACAATTGCTCTAGCAGTTCTTCGTGGTTCTTTCCAGCATCCAACCTCCTGAGGCGACTGTAGGCTCTGACCAGAAAAGTGCCGGCACCACAACCCGGGTCCAGAACAGCGTCATCCACGCTTCGGATGCAAAAAGCGTTAATCAGGTCTACTACGTATGAGGGAGTGAAGTATTGCCCCAGTTTGTGCCTTTCGTCAGGCGCGATTAGTCGCTCGAAAATACGACCGATTACTTCATAGTCAAAGCGCGTAAAGTCATACCGCTCTACATCCTCTACCATTTCCCGCCACAGCTCTACCGCTTCGTCAGACACAAACGGAACCGTATCTACCAATTCCTCTGTGAATACAGTCTCGTAGTCTATCTTCATCGCCTTAGCGAAGATTTCGCCAAACCGCATCCGCAGCTGCTCTCCTGTCTTTATTGTGGTGGGCACACTCAATGCAGGTAAACCCTGGTAAACCTTACGCATAGCTTCATAGAAGACGACCTTATTTACCAACATAGAACAGGCTAGCCGGGCGGTTCGGGAAAGACTCTCAGGAAGGGCCTGCTGGCTATCATCCCAGGTCCATCCCTGATCCCGCACTGCCCATTCTCGCAGCCCTTTTGCGAACACTCGGTCAGCCTTATAGCGCTTCTGAAGTTCCGCGGCTACAAATCCTACCAAGAGTGGTTCCATATAGCTCTGTATGGCTTGGATAAATCCTTCATCCAACGGTTGCGGCGGGACCAGCACCACTCCGCTGACTATGCGTGCCAACGCCTGCAAGAATTCTTCAACCCATTGTCTGAGCGATGCTTCCACGCTTGGAAGATCAAGTGCTTCAGAAGCACGAATAGCGGCGATGGACGGATACTGAATCAATGAGCGCTCATATGGTGCTCGGCCAGGGATGTAAGTTTTCCAGAGGACGGCACTATTCACATTCCAAGTGACAAAGTAGTCGGCTCCCATAGCATCGGCTGTTTCATGAGTCTTTGTAACTACTGGCAAGTACCTGGGCGAACGTCCGTCGCTTCTGTCGGGGAGTTTCAGCTCAAATACGCAGACAGGTTTGCCTTGCTTATCAAATAATGTAAGGTCATTGAACCGGCGTGTCCTGCCATTAACCAGGACTTCAAATTCCTGATCAACCTTGCTGAAGGGTAGCTCTGGATACTTCTTCAGAAGTTCGCTTATCCACTGAAGAACCCTTCCTTGCCACTGTCTCTCATTTATAGCTGCCAATTTGAACTCCTAATCCGGCTTCCCCATATCCACCCCCAACTCCTCTTAAGACGGCACCCCCACTAGTTCGTATCGCCAACCAGATTCATCACGTACCGACCGAATCTTATAACCTCGTCTTCTCAACTCGGTAATAATTCGTTGAGCTGTAGGGCGAGATACCCCAAGCTCCAAAGCCAACTGCCCGGCGTTTAGTCGTTTTCGGCCAAGCAAGTCTATTCCTCTTTGAAATCTCTGCTCGATCTCGCGGGTGCGTTCGTATGGCATATATACTCAATTCCTTCGCCTAATTGCCTTAGTATATGACTGTCAATTGATTCTTGTCAATCATATCGTGATTTAATTGCTCGCGGCAATCAGTCATGTTGGAATCATATCCTACCTGCCTGAAGCGGGAAATCAATTCGCGGAGAATAAAAAAGGGGCTGGGGAATTTTCCCCAGCCCCGCTTCAGAAAGAAACAAATGCTCTAGAATTCAAACAATGCTGGCTGTTCTACCTCCCTCTTGGCTACCTCCTCTTCCTTCTGCTGCCGTCTCTCACTTCGCTCCATTTCCTGCCTCGCAGTGGTACGCCGGTGATAGAGCCATTCCTTAAGCCGATTCAGGTCTGTCATTTGCTCTTTAGTAAGTGAATCTACTCGAATGTCGTCAGGCATCTTATTCTTTTGCCACCGACTGTAGGTTTTGCCAGCGACATACAGGTATATCTGGCTCCAATCATTGTCCATCGGCGCCGTCAACGAAGCCGTATTGAGATAGGCACAGGCTTCCGCATCCGTCCCCGTAGGCTGCTCTCCCTTAGTTTCCTTCATGTTTTCAGTCAACCTCTCCAGGGTAATGGCGTTCTTCAGCCAATCGGGAAGGCTGTCTCCCCAACCACCCGGGTAGACGATTATTGGGTCCGTCAGAGTTCCTACGAGGTCGCCAATCATCGAGTCTATATTTTGGGGCACAATAATACCCTCCTTTCTCCTGTTTCCAGGCAATAGTAATTCCTTGATAGTGAGGTCAGTAGGCCGGTCTAATCCTGAACTGGAATATCGAAAGCTTTCTTGATGGCTGTTTCAATCTCTGTCTTGAACTTGTCAGGCGGGTTCCGCCAACCCACAATGTCACCGGAGAAGTCGTCAATGGCTACCGCCGCCCATATCTCGAAAGCGTCATGGACCACGAACCAGCTCCCCGACGTGGCTGTGGGTATGCGGGTGACAGTAAACTTGTTCCCGTTTACCTCGATCTTTTCCTGCTCGACAACGACATCTTTAGGCACAGTTATCCCTCCTTTCCGGGCATGGTTAGCCCTATAAATTTGAGTGTGGAACTGAACCCTGGCACTTAGCTCGGTTAAGTGCCAGGGTCAATGGTTAATACTCGTCGGGGAAGAGAATGGTGGTGGCGCTCCGGTCCGCTTCGGTGATTATCCAGATGGTCGCCACCCCATTCTTGGGAAAGCGGTCATCATTGTAGGCAGACAGCAGGCGAGTGCCCTGTTTGAGCGCCAGGTCGTTGGTTTGCTTATCCTCGTCATCCACATCTCCCCAGTCGCTTTTGACGTGGCGGTTAAGGGACTTCTGGATGAACTTGGCGAAGTCGGGGTTCTGGCACGCCAGGTCGTAAACCCCTCTCGTGGCCACAATCTGTCCGGTACTGAAAGCTGCATTGATTACGAATAGTGTGTCTACGGTTATCACCTCCTTTTGGGCATAGTTACCCCTTCAGAATTGGGATTCAGTCGCTTCTAGTCCTTGAACCTGGTAATGGCGAGGCAGGCGTAGTGCGAGCGGTAGTTGTCTATCGGGCTTTCCCCGAAGCCGTTGCGGAAGTCCAGCAGGTAGTGCCAGTAGCCCTGATAGTCCTGCTCACGGACGGCTATCAGGTAGTCGGTGAATATCCTGATAGAAGCTGATTTGCTTCCCCACAACACGATGACGCCTGGGATGTAGTTCTGGTCGCTCTTGAGCCTGCTGGGATGCCATTCCAGTTGAAGCCTGGGTAGTTTCAGGTTGTTGAGCCAGTAGTGTCGTCCACCGGCGTCATAAGAGCCGATGTAGATGTCCTTACCTTCCAGCTCTTCCAGTATCTCCATCAGGCGTTTGATAGCTTCCCGCCGTTTCTTGCGGAGCGGGAACTGCACGGCTTTCCTTCCTAGCCTGACAGTGGTAGTCGGCTCTGGTTCGGCGAGCTTTACCCCGCCAAACAAGTCCATTTGTCCTGTTGGCATGTTTCTTAACTCCTTTCTTTCCAGAATTTGGGCATAGTTGCCCCTTCGGTCACTGCATAACCGGCGCCGTTATCCCACCAGGCTGAGCTGTTTACCGTTATCGAGCTTCTGCCGCTCCGCAGCTACCGTTCCACTTGGGATAGACTCGCGGATAGAGCTTATCGCGGCCCGGACATTACCCGGATACGGTTGCTGATTCCAGGACAACACCCCGCCGGTTACCCGTTCGATTTCGCCGATAAGACGGGACAGGTGCTGGTCAACGTATCCTGGCAGGTTAGGGATTTTCCTGGCTTCGGTAACAACCAGCTTCGCCTGCTCCAATGGCTCGATAGCCTGATTGACGTATTCCTCGACCATATCCACTGCCTCACTGACCATCAGTGCATTCCACTTGATAGGCATGGCTTTACCTCCTTTCTCTCAGATTTTGGGCATAGTTACCCCTGCAAGAATGGGCGTTAGGTGAGCTGGTCTAGCTCTTGAGAGCCATATTGATGGCTTCCTTGACGACCTCAGACCAGCACTCCAGTCCCCATTCCACGCCCTTCTTCACTTGGGCAAGGATGTCATCGGTTATCGCTTCTTCAGGGATACCCATCTCCCTGGCACACCCAACGACATCTTCCCTGCTGAGGACAAAGATAGTGTCCGTGTCCGCCATAGTCGGCTTCCTCCTTTCTCACTTATTCAGGACTGCTTATTCTTTCCAGACGGCTACCTGCCTGATAGTGAACTCCAATCCACAGGTAAGGCATTTCCCCTTGTCGGGAGACTCCTCGCAGTCAAGGTCATCCCCGCCACACCTGGGACAGGTGATGATTTCACCCTCGGCATATTCCTTGCGCTTCTCCATCGGTAAACCCCCTTTCCAGTCTTTTGAATAAACCGGAGTGCCTACTCTCATTGGTTGTGGTTCGTATCGTGCAACTGTCCTATTGGACTTCCACCAAAATACGCAACCGCCGGTGTTGTCCCTGCCATCGAGGACTTATGTCCGTCCCGGGTCTGCCTCTGCCATCGGGCGTCGGCTGCTCCTATGCCCTTTTAGCCAAAAAAAGGGGTATCCGTTCCCACGCATTGGGGAAACGAATACCCCTTAAAAAAGCAAAAAAGCGGGGTCTCCCCCGCTTTCCTGCGTTGGCTGTTTTCTGAGTTCAAGCGTTCAGTTCAGGCTTTATGCTACGGCGACTGGTTCTTTTGCCTTGCTTCGCTTCCGCTTCGGCTTATCGGCTTTGGCGATTGCTTCGGCTTCGGCTACCGCATTGGCTTTCTCGGCTTCATCGCCTACCGTCTCGGCTGGCTCTACCTCGGCGGTCTCGGCTTCTGGCTCGGTGGTTTCGGTGGGCTGGCTTGCTTCTGCCTTGACTGGCTCGGCGGTCTGTGTCTCACCTTTCGGCTTCTGGCTTTCACCAGCAAACATCGGCATTACCACAAGCTCATAGTCGGGAGAGGTAAAGAGCATTGGCGATGAACTATTCACCAGCTT
>JAQTTS010000180.1 GCA_028710655.1 Dehalococcoidales bacterium | reverse complement strand
TTTTGAAGCACCACATGGGCTTATAGCTCAGCTGGTTAGAGCGCACGCCTGATAAGCGTGAGGTCGGTGGTTCGAGTCCACCTAGGCCCACCACTGATTAGAAGTTAGAGGTTAGAAGTTAGAAGTTGGATTAAGAAGGAATTTGCCACAGGCAAACTCCAACGATAAATCCAACCTCCAAGCTCCAACTTCCAACATCCAGGATGGGGGTGTAGCTCAGCTGGGAGAGCACCTGCCTTGCAAGCAGGGGGTCAGCGGTTCGAACCCGCTCATCTCCACCAAGTTCTTCAAAGGGCTATTTAGATACGAGTATAGCCAGGAAGCAGTTTTCGCCAAGGGCGAGTCGTACTGATGTGTACGTCGAGGTCTTGGAGAAAACTGGTGACGCAGCTAGACGAAGTATATAAATAGACCGCTGTTCTTTGAAAACTTCACAGAGGAAACAGTAAGTTAAACAAGCCGAGCGCGCCCTTCTTAAACTTTAAAAGTGAGAGAAGCGGCAAGCAAAAAGGTGAACTAACTACTGCCTGAGGTCAAGTTAATAAGAGCGTACGGTGGATGCCTTGGCGCCAGGAGCCGACGAAGGACGTAGAAAGCTGCGAAAAGCTACGGAGAGCCGCAAGCAGGCTTCGACCCGTAGATCTCCGAATAGGGCAACCCGGCGGGAGTAATATCCCGTCACCCGTTACTGAATCCATAGGTAACGGGAGGCAACCCGGGGAACTGAAACATCTAAGTACCCGGAGGAAAAGAAAACAACAGTGATTCCGTAAGTAGCGGCGAGCGAACGCGGAAGAGCCTAAACCATCCTCGAAGTTGGAAGTTTGAAGTTCGAATCGAACCTCGAATTTCGAACTTCGAGGATGGGGTAGCGGGACTCTCACAACGGATAACTAACCTTAATTGAAGCGGGCTGGAAAGCCCCGGCACAGAAGGTAACACCCCTGTAGGTGAAAAGGTTGGAAATTCAGAGAGGATCCCAAGTACCACGGGGCACGTGAAACCTTGTGGGAATCCGGGAGGACCACCTCCTAAGGCTAAATACTACCTGGCGACCGATAGTGAACCAGTACCGTGAGGGAAAGGTGAAAAGCACCCCGGGAGGGGAGTGAAATAGAACCTGAAACCGTATGCTTACAAGCAGTCGGAGCGCTATTCGAGGTTCGAAGTTGGAGGTTTGAGGTTCGAACCAAGATAATCGAATTTCGAACTTCGAATTTCGAATCTCGAAGCGTGACGGCGTGCCTTTTGTAGAATGAACCGGCGAGTTACGGTAACGAGCAAGGTTAAGGACTTAAGGTCCGAAGCCGGAGGGAAACCGAGTCTGAATAGGGCGCATAAGTTCGTTGCTGTAGACCCGAAACCGCGTGATCTACCCATGTCCAGGGTGAAGCTAAGGTAAGACTTGGTGGAGGCCCGAACCGACCGACGTTAAAAAGTCGGCGGATGAGGTGTGGGTAGGGGTGAAATGCCAATCGAACGCGGAGATAGCTGGTTCTCCCCGAAATAGCTTTAGGGCTAGCCTCAAGGGATGATTTACGGGGGTAGAGCACTGAATAGGCTAGGGGCCCTACCAGGTTACCGAACCTTCTCAAACTCCGAATACCGTAAATTTACCTTGGGAGTCAGACTGCGAGTGATAAGATCCGTAGTCAAAAGGGAAACAGCCCAGACCGTCAGCTAAGGTCCCGAAGTCCGGACTAAGTGGAAAAGGATGTGGGATTGCCCAGACAACCAGGATGTTGGCTCAGAAGCAGCCACCATTTAAAGAGTGCGTAATAGCTCACTGGTCGAGTGGCCCTGCGCCGAAAATGTACCGGGGCTCAAGTCCGGCGCCGAAGCTGCGGATTGAAATGTGTCAATAGTGCTCTTAAGAGGGACTTTTGACACGGTACATTTAGCGAAAACCATCCGATTCAAAAGGATGGAAGGTTTTCGCCAAATGACTTAAAGCTAAAGTTAAATTGAGAGTAGTATTGACACATTTCAATGGTAGGGGAGCGTTCTGTATGGGTCGAAGCCGTACCGGAAGGAGCGGTGGACTGTACAGAAGAGATAATGCCGGTATGAGTACGCGATAAGGCAGGTGAGAATCCTGCCCGCCGAAAACCTAAGGTTTCCTGGGGAAGGCTCGTCCGCCCAGGGTAAGCCGGGACCTAAGCCGAGGCGTACAGCGTAGGCGATGGAAAATCGGTTGAGAATCCGATGCCGCCAGAGACCGATTGAAGGAAGGGATGACACAGGAGGGTAGGCTAAGCCAGTGATTGGTAGGACTGGTCCAAGCGAGTAGGGTACAGGGTAGGCAAAACCGCCCTGTAAAAAGCCTGAGACGTGATGGGGAGCGAAATACAAGTAGCGAAGTAGCTGATCCCAGACTGTCAAGAAAAGTCTCTAACGAGGTCAAATGGCGCCCGTACCGTAAACCGACACAGGTAGGAAGGGAGAGAATCCTAAGGCGCGCGAGAGAACCCTTGTTAAGGAACTCGGCAAAATGACCCCGTAACTTCGGGAGAAGGGGTGCCCTTTTGCGTGAAGAGTGCACATTTGGAGCGTGAAGGGGTCGCAGAGGAGAGGCCCAAGCGACTGTTTATCAAAACCACAGGTGCCTGCGAAGTGGAAACACGAAGTATAGGTGCTGACGCCTGCCCGGTGCTGGAAGGTTAAGAGGAGAGGTTAGCGGTAACGCGAAGCTTTGAATTGAAGCCCCAGTAAACGGCGGCCGTAACTATAACGGTCCTAAGGTAGCGAAATTCCTTGTCGGGTAAGTTCCGACCCGCACGAAAGGCGTAACGATTTGGGCGCTGTCTCAACAAGGGGCTCGGCGAAATTGTAGTGCCGGTGAAGATGCCGGCTACCCGCGACAGGACAGAAAGACCCCGTGGAGCTTTACTGTAGCCTGACATTGGATTTTGGTGCGTCATGTACAGGATAGGTGGGAGACTGGGAAGCATGGACGCTAGTCTGTGTGGAGTCAATGGTGGGATACCACCCTTGAAGTATTGAAGTTCTAACCCACGTCCGTAATCCGGATGGGGGACATTGTCAGGTGGGCAGTTTGACTGGGGCGGTCGCCTCCCAAAGAGTAACGGAGGCGCCCAAAGGTTCCCTCAGACTGGATGGAAATCAGTCGAAGAGTGTAAAGGCAGAAGGGAGCTTGACTGCGAGACCGACGGGTCGAGCAGGGACGAAAGTCGGGCTTAGTGATCCGGTGGTTCCGAGTGGAAGGGCCATCGCTCAACGGATAAAAGCTACCCCGGGGATAACAGGCTTATCTCCCCCAAGAGTCCACATCGACGGGGAGGTTTGGCACCTCGATGTCGGCTTATCACATCCTGGGGCTGAAGTAGGTCCCAAGGGTTGGGCTGTTCGCCCATTAAAGTGGTACATGAGCTGGGTTCAGAACGTCGTGAGACAGTTCGGTCCCTATCCGTCGCGGGCGGAGGAAATTTGCGAGGCGCTGTCCCTAGTACGAGAGGACCGGGATGGACGCACCACTGGTGCACCAGTTATCGTGCCAACGGTAGAGCTGGGTAGCTAAGTGCGGATTAGATAACCGCTGAAAGCATCTAAGCGGGAAACTAACCTCAAGATAAGATTTCCCATGGAGTTAATCCAGTAAGACCCCTGGAAGATTACCAGGTTGATAGGCCGGGAGTGTAAGTGCAGCAATGTATTAAGCTAACCGGTACTAATCGGTCGAGGACTTGACCTGAAGCAGTAGTAGATGATAACTTACGCATACCTCTGTGAAGTTTTGAGAGAACAGAAACTCTCAAAAGAACAACCTGGGCACAGGTTGTTCAGAAGCAAGCATGGCAAGGAAGATGTCCTGACCGACAACGGAGGCGTACTGGTGGTACGCCGAAGGAGGAGGCAGGACAACTGACGCAGCCAGGCGAAGCTTATCAACAACCGATCAACCTTTCCGGTGACAATGGCGAGAGGGCCACACCCGTTCCCATCCCGAACACGGCAGTTAAGCCTCTCAGCGCTGATGGTACTTGGACCGTAGGGTCTTGGGAGAGTAGGACGTTGCCGGAGCTAATATGAAGGACCACTTGTGAAAACAAGTGGTCCTTCTTTCTGGTGGGTAGAACACCGACAATGGCCGCGGTCCAAGTACCATCAGCGACCCCAGAAGTGCAGGATGAGGGGCTGCCCAACAGGAATGCCTGTAGGGGGGTGAGCAGGGACCGCAGTCCCCTCGTAAGGGGGGTGGAACCCCCATACGAGCCGACCCAGCAGGGTCCTGGGAGAGTAGGACGTTGCCGGAACTAATTATGACAAAGGCTCTGGTGAAAACCAGGTGCTTTTCAATTAATGGAAAATCAACCTCCAATATATGAGTGCCACAAAAAGCAAAAAGCAACTGCGGGGCCATAAAATGGTAAGAAAGATAGCAAAAGAGGGAAAGAGGGACAGTAAGTGCCAAATGTGACTATAGGACAGTAGGATTAAGCAACGGTCACCGAAAAAGAGCTTAATAAAAATGCTTCTTAATAACGATATATATTGTTGTAGCTGTTAATTGATAGATGCAATTATGCTTTATATAGACAGAGGATAGTATTACAAAACTTAAAAGAGAGGCAGGAGGTCTAATGTGAGGCTAAAGTTAGGGCAAAAAATTATTGCGGGGTATTTCTTAGTAATTGTTTTTATGGTTTTGGTGGGGTATTTTGGAATTACAGGGATGAACACGATTGAAGAACAATACCAGAAAGTCGATTTGCACCGGACAATAAGCACTCATATCTGGGAGCTGTCAAATAATTATAACTCCCAGTTTGCCCATGCCCAAGTTTATTTACTGACCGGAGCGGTTGATGCTAAAGACGGATTTTATGCACTGATGGAGAACACTGAAGCTTTGGTAGAAGAAACTAATAAATTAGATTTAGGCGCCGATGATAAAACAAAGCTTGATGATATCACAGCCCGTAATGAGGAATTTTGTGGGGATATTGGCGAGGTATTTGAACTGGTGGCCGCCGGAAATACGGCTGCGGCCAACCAGCTACTGGTTGAGGTGGATACTGACCTTGACGCAAT
>JAQTTS010000179.1 GCA_028710655.1 Dehalococcoidales bacterium | reverse complement strand
CTCTGCCCCACAGGAGACCGATCATCTCGGCACCGTACTGCCTGACCAGGGGAAACCCTGCTTCCATCCGGACCAGGGATATCGAGTTAACCAGCGCCCGGCCATCTCCATAAACCCTCAACCCGGCTGCTATCGCCGCCGGGTTGGTCGTATCCAGGGACAAGGGTTTATCGCTAACCTGGCGCACGGTTCCGACCACCCATTCCATCAACTCCTCTCCCCCCCTGCGGGCGGGGCCGATATTGAGGTCAAGGTAGTCCATGCCGGCCTCGACCTGGGCACAAACCATCTCTTGAACCGGACCGGGATCCCTTGACTTGAAGGCAGGCCCAAGAATTTTCGATACGATGTTAATATTTTCCCCGATCAGAATCACCGCTCTCCCCCCTATTCCTGCCAGGTTTTAAGATAAGCTGTGATGTGAGCCCCTTCCCGGGGACCGACCTGGATTTCCCAACCGGGTAATTCCTCCTCCAACCCCCCGCTCTCAACGGCAATATAGCCGGGGATAATCAGCTTCCTGTGTTTGATCCGGTCACCGATAGCACACTTCTTCACGAAGGCACCGATGACATCGGCGCTGAACTTCCCGGCCGCCCACGCCGTCAGGACGGAAAGACCTTCGGTATCCATAACGATAAGATAACTGGAGACCCGGCTGCTTTCAATCTCACCGGAGACAATGAAGTAGGTCAGGGAGAAGTTGCAGGTAAGCAAAACCGGGGAATTCTCATCGGGTCCACCGATCTCGTAGATGCCTTCGGTGGTCGCCAGAGGACGCTGGGGGTCGGTATAGATGTTCATCCTCTCCACAAGCAGGGGGAACAGGCTCTCCCCCTGAAAATCGGAGAGGACGATAATTCCTCCGTATTTAGCAATGAACATGGAGGCAATCAGGGCTTCCTTCATCGGGTCGTCAGTCATTTCAGCCGGGAAGACGATGGTAGGAAAGCCCAGGGGCCGGAATTTCCTATTCAGGGCAAGGCTCCTGATGTTTACCTGGTCCTCCAGCGCCCGGCGGACCGACCTTGCTCCGGAATCGATCACGATATCCTTAACGCCGGCTACGGTAAGCCGGGCAGTCAGATGACTGAGCTCTTCCAGACCGGATGCCTTCACTACTACCGGACAGGAATATGCTTTGGCCAGTTCCGCTACCACCTCCAGATTATCCTTGCCGGCGGCATATATCAGGGGCCTCCGGTCGGCACAGGCCTTCAAGCCAGAGGCTAAAACAGCCGGGTCATCGCTGATCAGGATGATACCGACATCGCTCTTTCCCTTTACCCTGCCGGCCAGAGCGGCAAACCGGGCCGCATCCCCGGAATCACATTTCAGCGCGACCAGCTCGGGACGGAGGATGACTCCTACCCTCTCATAACTGATGCTGGATTTATCCAGCCTGTTATCGACCTCGGCATCACTCATGGTGTCGCTGATGAGGATGGCAAACCCCGGGGGGTTCTCAAACCTCTTTTCATGGCGGAACATAACCGTCTCACCGCCAATCTTCAGAGCCCGGGGGCCGGTACCAATGGTCACCGTGGCCACCGGCGGTGCCGAGGCCTCCGAAAGCTTCCCCCTGGCCTCATCGGAAACATAGGGACAGGAGGAGAGCTCCGCCTTTCTCGCCGCCAGACCCATGGCAAAGGCAAGGCAGGTGGGCACTCCACACTCGCCGCAGTTGGTCTTGGGAAGCAGCTTAAATATCTCTATTCCAGTAAGTGGCATTAGATAGACTCCTCTCTTAGCCCAGTATCGGCTCCATGGCCAGGGCAGGGTGCACCTTCTCCTGCAGGAAAGGAAGAATCTCTTCTTCGGTACACCCCACCGTTTCGTCGGCAATCCTGTCAAACAGGTCGGGAACACCGAGCTCATCGGCCCTGGCCCGGATACGCTCGCGAAGCTCTTCCTTGAGCATCTTAGGCATCCAGACCATCCTCAACAGACCGCCATCGGCACTGATGAACTTCCTCTGGCAGATGTTATACTTGCCATGACCGATAAAACCGGGGGTGCTGATGCCGCCACCGATAGTCCCGGCCAGGGTGGTAAATTTCATCCCGCAGGGCGTCATCCCGGTGAACTCCCGGTTTACCGTCATTACTCCGTTACACAGGGGCAGGACGGCAGCGACACACTCACAGCATCCACAGGTAGTCCAGGGATCATTGACAATACTGTACATGCAGTAGTGGTCCAGGCTGCCGCGGGAGGCCTTATAGATGAAATCGTTAACCCCCCTCCACATCCCCAGCTTAGTGTCAAGAGCTTCCCCCTTCTCTATCGGCTGATTGGGACCGGTAGGATTAATCTCGAAGGAAGCTTTACAGTCCATCCAGTTGTAAGAGCCGCAGAGGCCGGTCTTCTCCGGGGTAATGACACAGACATGATTGGGAGCGAATGACTGACACAACAGGCAGGAGTAATAGGTATCCGTAGTCTCATCGGTCATCCCTTCGATTCGGGCATCCCGGGCGGCATATATCGCCTTCGACCGCTCCAATACTTGTCTTACTCCATCCTCATCGGTGTAGAGCTTGACCTGTAGTTTATCAAAGATACGCCCGAAGCTCTGGTGCAGTTTGGCATGGAGCAGAGAACCAAGATGACCTATCTTAAAGCCCTTTTCCTTGGCTGTGTTGCTGATTCGCATCCAGGCAATGTCCCGCTGACCGCTGTGCCATACTCCTTGCGCATAATTAACCAGGTGATGGATCTGGCGTTCCAGGATCGGTTCGTAGTCCTCCTGAAGCTCCCTGCCGGCAACCTCAACGACAATGGCCAGCGGCAGAGTACCGCCCGGCTCAACATCGTCGATATCGGGACCGATCACCTCAACCTTACCGTCCTCTACCTCATCCATCCGCCGGGAGGTTACCAGTTCAACCATCGGGGACCGGTTGCCCCCCATCTCCAGATAGAACTCACCCTTGCGTATACGTTCACCCTCGAAGGCAGGGCCAAAGGCCACCGGAATAGGCACCTCGGCAACACTGGTCTTCAGTCCCCTCACCTCCGCCGCCTTAGCAACGATATGATAATGCGGGACATTAGAGACAACGTGCTCATAGGTACAGATACCGGTGGGCAGGATTTCGGGTATCGGGGTATCGGCAATGGTGGGGAAACCCCAGTTGACCGCTCCCACCGCATTAGCATACCATTCATCGGTAACGTAACCCATCGGCATGACGAAGGAGAAGACCCGGTCTTTATTGTAGATCAGGATCTTCCGGAAATCACCAGGTTCAACACCGCCAAAGGAAAGAGCGACCCTGGTGGCAAAGCCCAGGGCAAACACGGCCGAGGTGATATCGGGTCCGAAGGAGACCAGTCGGGTCGGCCACCCGATCTGTACGCCGGCCTCCAGCAACTGCTCGGCAAACCCCCGACCGTTATAACGGCCAACCATAAAAACATAGAGGTTCTTCTCCTGAAGCTCCTGGGCCACCTTCCTGGCTATCTCCGGACTAGGTGCCGCGCCGACGATAGCGGCAAAGCCGGGAGCAGTACCGTCGACAAACTCAACCCCCCGCTTCCGTAGAATGATATCATCGGCAGCCCCCAGCCAGATAGTACTATCGTTAACATCTTCCTGCCCGGTGTAAAAATCGGGCTGCTCCAGATACCGGATCGCTTCAATGATTTCCTCGGCGAAGAAGGTCGCCATGCCGGCATCAAGCGCCGGCGCCAGATAGGGTAGAGCATGCTCTGCTCTTACCGGCGGCGGCAGCAGAGACCGACATCTCTCCAGTACCGGCCCGGCGTCACCCAGTTTCTCCACCTTAAGTCCCAGTATTCCGTAGATTACCGGCAGATAGTAGGCGGTGTCGGGAAAGCCTATCGGCTCATTGGCTCCCCACTTTTCCATTGCCTCCCGCCACTTATCATTAGCCTGTCCCACAATCTTGTGGGCTCCGCGGATAGCGGCTGATGCAATTATCTTTGACACTTTTCTCCTCTTCCCCTTTTAGGATTTTGCTTCCTAGGCTGCATCCAGTTCACGCCTCATATCCATGTCGTAGAGGATTCTTCCTCTGGCCTTATCGATACCTAATGCCCGGCGCTTTCGGTCAATATGCTCAATCATCAATCGAGCCGCCCTGACCGGGTCCGGCTCAAACGCCCACATACCACCATAAAGCTTTTCAAAATCATGAGATAGGAAATCAGTCATCCCCCGGCTACCCAGAGCCGAGGCGTCTATGCCCAGCACGGTAAATACTCCCGAGCCGACAAAGTACTGACCGATCGAGGCCGCCGGCTCACTGACCCACTCCAGATCAGCCCCGGCTACCGGCAGGTCGCTGATATCATCTCCCAGGCCGCCTTCTTTAACCATCATCGTCGCCGCCACCAGTATACGGGTATTATCGACATCTGAGCCAAGGTGCAACACCGGTGGAATACCAATAGCCTCACATACCGATGCCAGTCCTTTACCGGCATAGGCAGCAGCGGCCTCAGGCACCATCAGGCCGGCTTCGGCACAGGCCATAGCGCTGAAACCGGTCTGCAAAACCAGGACATCATTTTTGATAAGCTCCTTCACCAGAATAACGTGAGCGCCACCGGGAGTTACCCTGACGCTATCGCCGCCGACAACACCGGCTACTCCCCTTATCCTACCGTTGATAATATTCTCATTCAAAGGACGATAAGATGCCCGGAACAGACCACCCAGAAGGTAATTGATCGTTTCGTGGCTGAAGCCGGCAATGAGATCCGTTTCTCCTCGCGGCATCAGGATAGCGGCATCCCGGTTGGAGAAGTTGTCAATGGCTATCCGGACAATTTCCCGCGCCGATTCGGCAGCATGATGCCCACTGAATTCAATATGCGGAGCGCCTTCAACACGAGCCCGGGGATCAACAGTAATCACCCTGGTGTGGTAGCACCGGGCTACATCGGCCAGACCCTGCATAATACACCGAGCATCGACTACCACGGCATCCAGTAGTCCGCTCAGAACCGCCAGCTCCTGCTGCAGTACACCACCGGCAGGAGGGATACCGTGACGTACTAATACCTCGTCGGCGATGCCGCCCATACCGGCCAGGTTTACCCCCCGGGCTCCCCTGGACCTGGCGTATGCGATA
>JAQTTS010000178.1 GCA_028710655.1 Dehalococcoidales bacterium | reverse complement strand
TGGAGGGAAAGCCGGTACCGATTTTTGTCGTCCGGGAGTTGGCCAAGGAACACGGTACGATGAGAAAGGTTGAAGGACATCTTAAAGAGGGTTCCCGGGTGGCCATAGTTGAGGACGTCTTGACTACCGCAGGCTCGGTATGTAAGGCTATTGAGACGGTAGAAGAAGCTGGCTGTCGGGTGATCAAAGTGGTAGCCCTGGTTGATCGGCAAGAAGGTGGCAGCACCCGGCTGAGGGAAGCGGGCTATGATTTCACTGCCATTTTAAAGGTTGTCCACTAGATATCCAGGTTCTTGACGCTCTTAGCATGAGCCTGGATGAAAGCCTTACGAGGTGGTACTTCTTCCCCCATCAGAACGTGGAATATGTGGTCAGCCCTGGCGGCGTCCTCCAGGGTGACGCTGAGCAGGGTGCGTGAGGTGGGATTCATCGTGGTCTCCCACAGCTGCTCGGCGCTCATCTCTCCCAGGCCCTTGTATCTCTGCACCTCCACCTTCTTCGACCCTTTGAGCTGGTTCATACTCTCTTCTTTTTCTGCCTCTGAGTAGACCCACTGCTCTTGCTTGCCGTTCTTGATACGGTACAGCGGTGGCTGAGCAATGAACAGGTGTTCGTGGTTGATCAGGTCTACCATATGCCGGAAGAAGAAGGTTAGGAGCAGGGTGCGTATGTGAGAACCGTCGACATCGGCGTCGGTCATCAGTATAATCCGGTGGTAACGGAGCTTGGTGGAATCAAAGTCCTCATCCAGTCCCGCCCCCAGGGCCGTAATAATGGCACGGATTTCGGCGTGGGCCAGCATCTTATCCGGGGGAGCCTTTTCCACGTTGATGATTTTACCACGCAGGGGTAGGATTGCCTGAAAGCGGCGGTTCCGTCCCTGCTTGGCAGAGCCGCCGGCGGAGTCGCCTTCCACCAGATATAGCTCACATAGCGAAGGGTCCTTCTCGGAACAGTCAGCCAGTTTTCCCGGCAGGATGCCGGTATCGAGGCTGCTCTTTCTGATAATCAGGTCACGGGCCTTGCGAGCGGCTTCTCGGGCTCTGGCGGCGGTGAGACACTTGTCTAGAATCTGCTGGGCATCTTGGGGGTGTTCCTCGAGATGGAGGGAGAGCCCCTCGCTTACGGCGTTCTCCACGATGCTCTTAATCTCGGCGTTGCCCAGTTTACCCTTTGTCTGTCCTTCAAACTGTGGTTCGGAGAGCTTAACACTTACGACGGCGGTAAGTCCTTCCCTGACGTCTTCACCGGTCAGGTTAGGGTCGTCCTCCTTGATCAGCTTGTTCCTACGGGCGTAGTCATTGAGCACCCGGGTCAGCGCCGAGCGGAATCCGGTCAGGTGGGTACCGCCGTCCACTGTATTGACGCAGTTGGCAAAGCTGAAGATGACCTCGGAAAAGCCGTCGTTATACTGAAGAGCTACCTCGACCATAGTGCTGTCAATCGTTTTAGAGATATAGATGGGGGAACGGTGACAGACCTCCCGGTTCCGGTTAAGGTGACGGACGAGGCTGTTAATACCGCCCTCAAAATAGAAGGTCTTTTCCCTGTCTTTTTCTTTATCGTACAGGCATAGCTCCAGCTCCTTATTGAGATAGGCTACCTCCCGCAGGCGCTCGCAGAGGGTGTCAAAATCGTAGTTGATAGGGCCGAATATCTCTTCATCGGCAAGGAAGGTGGTCGTGGTGCCGGTGTCATCGGCTTCTCCGACTACGGATACCTCTCCCTGGGGTATGCCCTGGTGGTAGTGCTGTTCGTAGAGCCGCCCGTCACGCCTGACATTGACCGTAAGCCAGGAGGAGAGAGCATTTACTACCGAGGCGCCTACCCCGTGTAGGCCGCCGGATACCTGATATATCTTACCGCCGAATTTTGCACCTGCGTGCAGGGTGGTCATTACCGTCTGCAGGGCGGATATATTAGTGGTAGGGTGAATATCTACCGGGATGCCCCGCCCGTTGTCTTCAACCTTAACCGATTTGTCCCGTTCCAGGGTGACCGCTATTCTGGAGCAGAATCCGGACATGGCTTCGTCAACGCTGTTGTAGATAATCTCGTAGACGATATGGTGCAGACCGTGCTGATCAGTGCTGCCAATATACATGCCGGGCCGTTTGCGTACTGCTTCCCGACCGCCCAGCACCTGGATATCTTTGGCGGTGTATCCTCTTTGCGGCTCGGTTGATTCTAGCCCTTGCTCGGCCACAGCCGGTCTGACCTCCGTTTAGCAGTGTGTAAAGGGGAGAGAGAAGATTGAACAAAAGTGCAGATTACAGTAGCAAAAAGAGGCTACCCGACGGAAAGTAATTCTAGGTGATATCAAGGTAACCATCTTGCTTGATTATAGCATAAGTAAGCTTGCCAAGGGAAGCCTCTTCAGGGATAAACAGCCGGGGTGCCAAGTCCGGAGGTTTCCTCGACCCCCAGCATCAGGTTCATGTTCTGGATGGCCTGTCCGGCGGCCCCTTTGATCAGATTGTCGATGCCGCTGACAGTAATTAGTCTCCCTGTCCTTATGTCGATGGTGGGATGGATGAAGCAGAAGTTGCTTCCCCAAGCATGCTTGGTGTGCGGGGGCTCCTCGATCACTCTGACAAAGGGCTCGTCCCGGTAGAAGTCACGGTAGAGTTCAAGCAGCGACTGTTGCCCTTGCCGGTCGGCTGAGATCTTACCCGGGGCTAGGGGGGCGTAGGCGGTGGTCAGTATTCCCCGCGTCATCGGTATCAGGTGAGGGACGAAGCTTACCTGCGGTGGCGATCCGGGAGCAAGCTGTCCAAGCTCCTGAACAATCTCGGGCAGGTGGCGGTGTCCGTCCAGAGCGTAGGCGGTAACATCTTCATTGGCTTCGGGGAAGTGGGTCTTTAAGCTCAAGCTCCGGCCCGCCCCTGAGATACCGGACTTGCTGTCGATTATGATCTCCGGACCGATTATTCCGGACTTGACTGCCGGGGCCAGTGCCAGTATGGCTCCGGTGGGGTAACAGCCGGGGTTAGCCACCAGAGTGGCCGACATAATCTGAGTGCGGTGTAGCTCGGGCAGTCCGTAGACGGCATGGGTCAGCAGCTCGGGCCGGGGGTGACTGACTCCGTACCAGCCAAGGTATGTGGCGGCGTCCTTTAGTCTGAAATCAGCGCTTATGTCAATCACTTTAACGCCGCGGTCGAGAAGCGGGATCACCTCTTTAGCGCTCTCCTGGTGCGGCATAGCGGAGAATGCCAGATCAACCTGCCCCAGCTTTGCTTCGATGGTAAGATCTATACCGGACAGGTGCGGAAAGGCCTTGCCCAGGAGTTGCCCTGCCAGAGAGCGCCCGGTGACCGAAGTAACCTCCACCGCCGGGTGCTGAGATAGTAAGCGGGCCAGCTCTACGCCGGCGTAACCGGTAACATTGATAATACCTACCTTGACCTTATTCACTGGTATTACCTCCTTAACAAAGACTCTTCAACACCACCAGTTGATTCCTGTTACCGATGACAATCAGTATGTCTCCTCCCTCAATGGCTATCTCACCGGTGGGATTGGGCAGGAGTCGGCCTGTCGTCTTAACTATTCGCCAGGGTAATCGGTATCCGGCGAAGTCTTTCGAAAGGATTCACTTTTTAACCAACCGTAATTAAGCTTTATTGTAGCATATTATAGCCTCTTGACGGTTGGCAAACCAAGCCCAGAGGGTTGAATTAGCAGAACAGCGATTTGTCAGGGGTAGTGGGGGGGTGTTACTATTTCTGCGGTGATTTTAGGATGATCGTTGAACTGGCCAGAGAGGCTTTGAAAGTCATCGGGGTGGTCAGAAGCAGACCCGGGGGACTGGCACAGCCGGGCAAATCTGAAGCTGTTGCCGAGGTTATGATTGACCGGAGCCTGGTCGTAGCCCTGGATGGCATCGAAGGTTTTTCCCACATTATAGTCTTATACTGGATGCACCAGGCGGCTCCCGACGGGCTGTTATTGAAGGTGCATCCCCAGGGTAGGCGAGAGTATCCTCTGGTGGGGCTTTTTGCGACGCGCTCGCCATACCGGCCGAACCCGGTTGGGATAGCCGTGGTGAGACTGATTGAGCGACGTAAGAATGTACTGGTGGTTGAGGGTCTTGACGCTCTTAACGGCACGCCGGTGATCGATATCAAGCCCTATATCCCGCAGGGCGACTCTGTGGCCGACGCAGCGGTGCCCCTGTGGATAGGTGAATATTACCGGATAAACCGGAAACTCAGAGAGGTCTACCGTCGGCTTATCGAATGCTACGGACTGCAGCATTGGTGGCCCGCTGACGGACCGTTTGAGATGATGGTCGGCGCCATCCTGACGCAGTCGGCGGCCTGGCGAAATGTGGAAAAGGCGATTGCCAACCTGAGGGCCGGGCGGCTGCTGTTACCGGAGGCGCTGCGCAGACTGTCCACTCCAGAGCTTGCCGGTCTTATCCGACCCTGCGGTTACTATAATGTCAAGGCGCTAAAGCTCAAGTATCTGGCCCGATGGCTCGGGGAGGCCTGTGGCGATGACCTTGATAAGCTCTTTGCGGTTGATACCGCTGCCCTTCGCCGGGAGCTGCTTTCCGTGCATGGTGTTGGCGAAGAGACCGCCGACTCCATACTGCTCTATGCGGCAAAGAAGCCGGTTTTTGTTATCGATGCCTATACCCGCCGCATTATCGACCGTCTCGGGATGACCCCCCGGGCCAAGGGCTACGCCGCCTACCAGTCCCTTTTTATGGATAACCTGCCTGCTGATTGCGGGATGTTTCAGGAGTACCACGCTCTCCTGGTCCGTCTGGCCAAGGAAGTCTGTCGTCGCCGCCCGCTCTGCCCGAGTTGTTGCTTAGGCGATATCTGCCCGTCCCGTGCCGGTTGCCGGGCTTGACCCGCGTTCTGTCCTTTTGATTGTACAGCCTGGGGGTAGTATACTTTCGGTTGATGGCAGGAGGTTCGATATGGATTGTCAGTACATGGCGGATAGGCTGGTCGCCTGGGTGAAAGAACAGGTGCTTGCCGCCGGGTGCAAGGGGGTTGTCCTGGGGATGAGCGGTGGCCTTGATTCTTCGGTAGTGGCGGTGCTGTGCCGGCGTGGCTTTCCCGAGAACATGTTGGGGGTCATCCTGCCGTGC
>JAQTTS010000177.1 GCA_028710655.1 Dehalococcoidales bacterium | reverse complement strand
TTCTTTGCCGTTCCCATCACATCGCTCTAATTCCTCTAATATATGTGGTAGGTCCTCCGGATGGATTACGTCGCGGTATGATATCCCGCCGCCGGTAAAATCAACCGGCCTGTAGCCGAATTGACTCTCGAGGTTCGGAGAAACATACTCGACCGGCCAGCCTTTTTCGGCCCGCCACCGGAAGACAACTACCGGCCCTTGCACGAACAGCCTCTGTATCTCACCACTCCTGTCTCTTGCTATGAACTGGCTCCCAGCTGCTGATGCCTCCAGTCCGGCAATGCGCCGGCGTATTGCCTCAAGCTCCTGTATCAACTGCCTTTTAGTTTTATCGCTGTCTTTGTCTTTCATTTCAACCTGAGCATAAGCCGTAATTAGAGCAACGATCCACCATAACTCAAGGTATTTAGAGAATACCCTAAGTGATGTTTATAAGCGGATACCTCATCATATGCTATATGCTGGAAAAAGCTGGTTGCCTTGGGGATATCATAGGAGCATAGCGCGTGATTTAGGTCTGGGTGTACTCCTTCTTGCCCATAGCAACAAATATAATAGCGACTATTCCCAGGGGTAGAATGGGGAACATGGAACAGATTGCCCCTGCCAGCGCAAGCCCCCATTTGTTTCTTCTCCGCGTGATAATACCGGCTACTATGGCTACTATACCTAGAGCGATTAACCCCGGGCCGATACCTTCCAGGAAGACCCCGAATACAGGGAGCATCTCGGCGGCCACTGCCCCGGCGGGGCTACTGATAGCCGCCACTACGATGCCGAAGATAACGCCCAGAAAACCTCCTATTATCATCAGGATGCTCGCCGTCTTTGACTTCCAGGTCCTGTTCATATTTAGGTAGCCCTCCTTATATCTGCCATGATCGATGGGAAAAGCACACCAGCTTTCAGTCACTATTATAATACATCCGGGATGTATTACAAGCTATTTTACCGGTATTTAGGAAATGTTTAGATTTTAAAACCGGTAGTGAGAGGGCTATAGTCTGTTAGAATACCCTGGATGTACGTTGCTGCAGACTATGCGCGGCCTGATTCGGTCTGGCTTCATGAAGTTCATGTTGTCCTCTTTGCCCTGTCTGTTCAGTTTTACGTTCTCCCCTCTCGAATATGCTAATATAGAGACCAAATGCGTAGTATATTTAGCCGTGATGGGCAGCTCGGTGAGAAGAGGAACTGGCTGGAAGCAGTGATGAAGGGGAAAGTCCTTCCCGTTCTGGGTATCGCCACGGTGGTTTTCATCACGGTCGTCATCATCCGGTATCGAGACAGCATTACCGAACTCGGTGCTTTAAGCTACCCCGGTATTTTCTTGGGCAGCATGCTCTGGAACGCTACCGTTCTTGTCCCTATCCCCAGCTTCTGGATCTATTTCGGTCTCGGTACTATTCCTTGTCTGCATCCTGCCCTTATCGGACTGGCCGGCGGTGGCGGCGCTGCCGTTGGTGAGCTGACCAGCTACATGGCAGGGTACAGCGGCCGGGCGATTCTGAAGCTGGACAAGAGGAAGGCCTACGAACGGGTGCAGGGGTGGATAAAGAAGTGGGGCTTTTGGGTTATCTTCGGCTTTAACCTGGTGCCCGTCTTTCCCTTTGATCTCTTTGGGATAGCGGCCGGTGCCCTGCGCTTTCCCCTGTGGAAATTCTACCTGGCCTGCTTGGCGGGGAGGACGCTGGCCTACGGAGCGATAGCCTTTGCCGGTGCTCAGGGCTGGATACCGCCCCTATCTTTTCTTAATCCGGCATAATAGAGTTGAGCTGGCAATGAGAAATATGAAGGCGGCTAAGAGCATGACCGAGTAGCCCGAGCCGGGGCTGCGGACGTTGAAGAAGTCGATCATCGGCCCGTTCAGGCGGGCCAGCGCCGAGCCGCCGGCAGTAGCCAGGTTAGTCAGACCGATGTATTGCCCGGCTTTCTCCTTGGGTACCAGGTCTACTGCCAGAGCCCAGTTGCTGCTCATCAGGCCGCCGAAGCCAATGCCCATCAGGGCGGAGGAAAGGAGCATCAAGAGGTAGCTGTGAAAGAAGAACAGGAACCCGACCCCTGCCGTACTGATGATTCCCGAGATAAGAGCGACCGGCCTCCTGCCCATCCTGTCTGAGAGACGGCCGGCGAGGTATGTTGTCGCCAGCATACAGCCGCCGGAGACCAGAATAAAGTTGCCCATCACCACAGCGGGGTTAGGAACACCGGCGACATCACGGAAGAAGTATAAACCGAACACCTGGAAGGTGGTCAGTGGGATAATAAAAAAGAGACGGGAGAGCAGGAAACGGATGTAATCGGGGTTTGCCTTGGTATCGATCCGGAAGCTTTTCGCCAGTGTGGTCAGGAAAGATAGCCTGGGGCCGCTGGCTCCGGGTGGTTCCCTGACCGTCAGTATGGTAAAGACCATGGTACCCAGGAAGACGGCGGCCAGTGCGCCCAGGCTCAACCATAGCCACTGGCTTCCCGGTCCAGGAGAATAGCGGTCCATTAACTGGCCTACCAACCAGACGAAAGTGAACCCGCCCAGTACATCGATCAGGTTTTTTATTCCTGAAGCAAGCCCTCGTTTATCTGCCGGCACCAGGTCTGGAATAAGGGCTTGGTACGGGCCCAGTGCGGTATTGGCGCCGGCCTGCAACAGGTAATAGATGGCAACGAGGGTGGCTAAGCTACCGGCGAGGCCTATTCCGGGCAGGAACGACAGCGTCAGTATACCGCCGACAAAGATGAAAGGACGTCTCCGTCCCCACCCGGACCCGGAGCGATCACTGGCCATTCCGGCAATCGGTTGGACGGCTATCGCCAGGAGCAGGCCGGTAAAAGTAAGCAGCCCGAGGCAGGTCGCTTTTTGCGATTCGGGGACAAATTCCATTATCCTGAGCGGCAGGATGATACTGTGCAGACTGCTCCAGAGAGCCGTCGTGGCGAGGCCGAAGATGGTGATCCTAAAACAGTCAAACGGACGGAACTCTCTATTGTTAACAGCGGAGTCGATGTTGCCCCCTTGCCTTCCCACGCCATAGATTAAAGCACAGTAACGGTAGAGATAAAAGCACCTGGTGTACCATTTTTGGATCAAATTCAGCCGGTGAGTACCAGTTCCCGATATTCCGCAAGCAGTCTCTTGCTGAGGGCCCCCGGCCTCCCTGAGGCAACGGGCTTCCCTTCTATCTCGGTAAGGGGCATCACCTCGATGAGCGAGTTGGTCAGAAAAGCTTCCTGGGACTGGAAAAGCTCAATCGGTCTGATGTCCTCTTCAAGTACACTGATACCCAGCTTACCGGCCAGCTCCAGAATCACGCTCCGGGTAATTCCGGGAAGAATGCCGCTCCTTTCCCCCGGTGTTCTCAGTATACCATCGCTTACCAGAAAGAGGTTGCTCATGCTGGCCTCGGCAAGAAATCCTTTGTCATTGAGACAGATGGCTTCGTCATTCCCCTTTTCTCTGGCCTGCTGCCTGGCGAGGAGACTTTCCAGGTAACTGACTGATTTCAGTCCGGACAGAGGCGATTGGCTATTGCGGTGGATAGACGAGATAACTGTCCGGAAGCCTCTCCGGTAGACCTCTTGAGGGTAGGGCTGATAGGGCTCCGCCAGTACCAGCACCGTGGGCTTGCGGCATGTCTTGGGATCGGGGGACATTTCCCCCTCGCCGGCGGAGATAGTGACGCGGATGCGGGCATTGCTGAGCCGGTTCGCCTCGATGGTTTCTCTTATCGCACTTCTCAGCTCTGGTACTCTGACCGGTATCTCCAGTAATTCGGCGGAACGGTTCAGACGGTTTAAGTGGCTCTCCAGGCGGAACACCTGCCCCTCGTAGGCGCGCATAGTCTCGAAGAGGCCGGCTCCGTAGAGAAAACCGTAGTCCAGAGCGGGTAGCTTAGCCCGGCTGCGGGGTATCAGAAAACCATTCAGGTAGACGACATTACTCACCGGTCTGCTCCCTGGGCCAGCTCGGCTGTGAAAAGCTGAGGAAATTCTTCAGTATATCGTGGCCGACATCGGTCATTATTGACTCCGGGTGAAACTGTACCCCTTCAACGACATATTCTTTGTGCCGGATTCCCATTACTACCCCGTCGCCGGTCATTGCGGTCAGTTCCAGTGCCGCAGGGAGCGTAGACTCTTTTATTACCAGGGAGTGGTAACGGCCTGCCTCGAATGGTCTGGGCAGGCCCCGGTATATCATCCTGCCGTCATGGTAGATCAGGGAACTCTTACCGTGTGTGGGAATAGGGGCATGGACGACCTGGGCGCCATAGGCATACCCGATACACTGGTGGCCCAGGCAGACACCGAGGATGGGAATGGCCCTGGCGAAGCGGCGTATAATGTCGTTAGAGATTCCCGCGTCGAGGGGGGTACCTGGTCCCGGGGAGATGATAATGTGGGAAGGGCCGAGGCTCTCGATTTGTTCTAGGGTTACCTGGTCATTTCGGTAGACCAGCGGTTCCCATCCCAGTTCGCCCAGGTACTGGGCGAGATTGTAAACAAATGAATCGTAGTTATCAATTACTATAACCATATCCGTCTTCAGTTCCCTCAGTTGTTGCCTTGTTCAGGGCGTCAATCAGCGCTCTTGCCTTATCCAGCGTTTCCTGGTACTCGGCCTCAGGGTCGGAATCATAGACGACGGCACCGCCCACCTGGAAGTAGGATTTGCTACCTTTGACCAGAAAGGTCCGAATAACTATATTGAGGTCAAGGTCGCCGTTAAAGCTTAGATAGCCGATATTACCGGTATAGATGCTCCTTTTGGTCGGTTCCAGTTCGTCGATAATCTCCATTGAGCGTATCTTGGGGGCTCCTGTTATGGAACCGCCGGGGAAGGTAGCTTTAATCAGGTCGATGCCGTTCTTACCCTCCCTGAGCCTGCCTTCCACGGTAGAGGTAAGGTGAAATACGGTAGGGAATATCTCCAGTATCACCAGTTCGGTCACCTTGACGGTGCCGAAACGGCATACGCGGCCCAGGTCGTTTCTCTCTAAGTCGACAATCATAATGTTCTCGGCTCGCTCTTTTGTGCTGTTGAGAAGCTCTATGGCTAACGCCTTGTCTTCCTCGGGGGTCTTTCCTCTCGGGCGGGTGCCTTTGATGGGACGTG
>JAQTTS010000176.1 GCA_028710655.1 Dehalococcoidales bacterium | reverse complement strand
TCATAACGTCATCCATGCTTTTACCCTGCACCGCCGCCCTAGCCGCCTGAATAGCAATCAGAGCTACACCGGTCCCCATAGTAAGTGAATCAACTATCTCAATCTTGGTGTTGGGCAACTTTTTAATGGCTAATTCCTTACCCTGTAGAGCGGCGTTGTGATGGCCACTAAATACCGAGGACATGCTGATATGAAGGATGGCCTCGGTATTACGGGCCAGGTCAATAAAAAACTGGGCAAACTCGGCAACATTAGCAGTTGAAGTCTTGGGCAGGTTTTCCTTCCCATCCAGGCGGACATAGAGGTCATCCATATCTATTTCTGTGTCCAGATAGGTCTCACCGTCAATGATGATAGGGACAGGGATCATGGTAAACCCGTACTGGTTGGCCGCTTCCGGAAGTATAGTACCCGAATCGCTACTGATAACTACCTTCTCCATATTGGCACCTCGCTTATTTGATAGCACCTGCTTTTAAGGTTATCTTGCCTCTACTGCGCAAATCTCTTGATAACCAGGCAACAATTCTGCCCGCCAAGTCCAAAGCTGCTCTTCAGGCAGACATCTACCCAGGCTTTACGAGCCACATTGGGCACGTAGTCCAGGTCACACTCCGGATCAGGGGTCTCATAATGGATCGTCGGCGGGATGGCACCGTTATTGATGGCCAGTACCGCACCAATGGTTTCAACGGCACCGGCGGCGGTTACCATATGGCCAAACATAGACTTGAAAGAGCTTACCGGTATCTGGTAAGCTCTTTCGCCAAATACCATTTTGATGGCTTCGGTCTCACTACGGTCATTCAGTTTGGTGCTGGTACCATGGGCGTTAATATAGTCCACATCTTCCGGTATTACCCCGCCATTCTTAAGAGCATTTCGCATAGCGACAGCCTCTGTTTCCGGCTGGGGAGCAGTGGCGTCATAAGCGTCAAACGACCAGCCGGCGCCGGCTACCTCAGCCAGAACCAGCGCTCCATGCTTCCGGGCATGCTCCAGGCTTTCCAATACCAACACACCAGCCCCCTCCCCATAGACAAAACCACTGCGGTTAAGGTCAAAGGGCCGGCTGGCTTTCGCTGGGTCCGGCTCTTTAGTCAGAGCCCCCAACAAACTGATAGAAGCGATACCCAATTCACCCAGTGAGGCGTCGGATGCCGCCGCTATCATCACATCGGCATAGCCGAACTGTATAAAGTTGCGGGCAGTGGCTATGACATCGGTACCGCTGGCACAAAGGCTATTCACACTGGTGTTGGGCCCTTTCGCCCCCAGCAGCATTCCCACCTGAAGAGATACCGTACTGGGTCCTGCCTTGGTAAACAACAGGGGGTCAACTCTCTTCGGTCCTCGCTGCTTGAGCCTCTCCCAGTCCTCACCAACGTACTGATATTCCAGCATATTGGCACTGACAACACCGACACGCTCCGGCTGCTCATCAGCCATATTCAATCCGGCTTGAGCCACAGCCTCTCTAAGCGCCGGCACGATCAGGTGGACACACCTCGGCATGCGCTGCACCATCTTGGAATCGAGATGATCTGCCGGGTTGAAGCCTTTCACCTCGGCAGCCAGTTTTACGGGATAGTTGCTGGCATCGAAGCGACTGATAAAGTCCACCCCCGATTTTCCCTCCACCAGACTCGTCCAGTAACTATCAGTATTCAATCCTATCGGACAAACCACCCCCATACCGGTAATAACTACTCGTTGCATATCAAGCTACCTTCTCCTTACACTAATAAAACTTAGTGGAACTGGCAGGATGGCTTTATTAGAAACACAGAAAAGCTGGCCTGCCGGCAATAACCTGCACGTTTACTGTTCCGACCACGGCAACAGAACATAAGGAAGGGACTCTCCATACCAAAAAGTCTACCAATAATATTACTCAGAGTATACCATCCTGTCAATACTCTTATTAACCTAGGAGAAGTCATCCTTCTCAGAGCGGAATTTACAACGGGAACACCTTATTGCTATGCTGTTCGTATAGAAAAGTATCGGTTGATAAAGAGGACAAACCCAGGCGGTTATCATAGCAGACGGTCATACTGCTAGGCATAAACCTCATCAGCCGATACCGGGCAGGCAAAGCTTAAACCAGAGGTCTTTATGATAACCATAAACCCTTTATATATCGATAACAACATCTGGCTAGCCCTGATTACAGCTCTCGCCTACCTGATAGGTTCATTCCCCACCGCCTATTTTATCACCAAGAGAATGCTCGGCAAAGACATCAGGTTCGAAGGTTCCGGAAATGTGGGTAGTATGAACACCTACAGCCTGATAAAGAGCACACGGTCGGGGAAACAGGCGATACTGGGACTGGGGATAACCATGCTCACCGATTTGGGAAAAGGAGTACTGGCCATCCATGTCGCCAGGTGGCTGGCCTTAACAGAATATAACCTAGCGGCGGCACTAATAATAGCCAGTACCTTTGTGATCCTGGGTCACAATTACCTCTTCTGCTTTCGGTTCAAGCAAGGCGGGAGAGGAATAGCTCCCCTGATGGGTATACTGATCGCCTTGAACGCACCGTCAATCATGGTCTGGGGCGGCGCCCTGCTCCTCTCCATTTTTGTAGCGCAGCGTATACTGATCGGGAAAATAAGCCGGGAGAGCTTCTCCGACGTGTTTTCCGTAATCGGCAATCAGGTAATCGGTAGAATTTCAGGGCTGGCCATTGCCCTGTTACCCCTATATTTCTTTTACCGAGGGCTGTTCTTTCCGGTACTGGCAGCAACCGTGCTGATATTAATCAAACATGCTGACATAATTAAGAAGCTGGTCAAGGAGTCAAAGCGAACTCAGGCCCAGAACCAATAACCATCAAGGATAAATTCTTAAACAACCGGGACGACACCGGAGGAGCTACCGGAAATGCCCGGTGTACTACTGGAGTCGAACCGGTAATATATGCTAGAATACACTAATACCATCGTGTACCGGCAGACACAAAATGACTGAAGTTTTATCCCCTAGCCATACCGGACATGCCCGGCTGTGCATCTCATCACCTCAGATTATGGCATGCCCGGAACAGGCAATTAATAAGATAGATAGAGGATGTGAAAGGAGCAACTGATGACCCCGGGCAAACTATACGATATTAAAGATCCTGCTCTGGCCGAAACAGGTAAACAGCGGATAGAATGGGCTTCCCGCGAGATGCCGGTAATAAGGCTGATCAGGGAACGGTTCGCCGCCGAAAAACCGCTAAAAGGGATTCGTATCTCGGCATGCCTGCATATTACCTCCGAGACAGCCAATCTAGCTCTAGCCCTAAAGGATGGGGGGGCTAACGTTATTCTCTGCGCCTCCAACCCCCTCAGTACCCAAGACGATGTTACTGCCGCCCTTGTCGATTACGGCATACCCACTAATGCCATCAAGGGTGAGAATGAGACCAGATACTACCAGCATATCAACACTGCCCTGGACAATAAGCCTCATCTCACTGTAGATGATGGTGCCGACCTGGTTACCACCCTCCATACCAAACGAAGTGACCTGATTCAGGATGTCATCGGTGGCACTGAAGAAACCACCACCGGCGTCATACGACTACGCAGTCTAGAAAAATCGGGGGGACTGCGGTACCCCATCATTGCGGTGAATGATGCCAAGACCAAGTACCTTTTTGATAACCGCTATGGCACCGGACAGAGCACCATCGATGGAATCACCCGCGCCACCAACATCCTCTGGGCGGGTAAGAACGTGGTGGTCTGTGGTTATGGCTGGTGCGGGCGTGGCATCGCTCTAAGAGCCAGGGGATTGGGCGCCCAGGTAATCATATGTGAGGTAGAACCAACCCGGGCCCTCGAAGCAGTCATGGATGGCTACCAAGTTATGCCTCTGCTAGAGGCAGCAAAAGTTGGCAACGTCTTCATTACGATTTCCGGCAACAAAAATGTTATCGATAAAGCACATCTACAGGTGATGCAGAACAACGCCATACTGGCTAACAGCGGACATTTCAACGTCGAGATAAACATCGCAGCACTGGAGAGCATCGCTACCGGAAAACAACGTATACGGAGCTTCATCGATGAATATACCCTGAAAGACGGCCGCCACTTGTGTCTGCTGGGAGAAGGGCGATTAATTAACTTGGCCGCCGCCGAAGGGCACCCCGCCAGTGTAATGGACATGAGCTTCGCCAACCAAGCCCTCTGCCTGAAATATATTGCGGAGAACAGCGGCAACCTTAAGAAGAAGGTCTACTCGGTACCCGAAGCAATAGATAAAGAGATAGCCCGGCTGAAGCTTCAGTCTCTGGGTATTCAAATAGACCGGCTTACCCCTGAACAAGAGCAATACTTGGTCAGCTGGAAAGAAGGGACATAAAAAGGAGAAAAAATGACGAACAGCTTTAAGAACGCATCAAAATATCTACTCACTTCGGAATCAGTAACCGAAGGACATCCAGACAAGATGTGTGACCAGATATCAGACGCTATTCTGGACCATATTCTGGAAAAAGACCCCTATGCCCGGGTTGCCTGTGAAGTAGCAACGACCACCGGACTGGTAATCGTCCTCGGTGAGATTACCACCAACTGCTACGTTGAAGTACCGCAGGTAGTCAGAAGGGTAGTTCACGACATCGGCTACACTAACCCCAGCTACGGCTTTGACTACCATGCCTGCGGGGTACTGGTATCCATTAAAGAACAGTCAGCCGACATCGACCTGGGAGTGAGCAAATCGAGAGAAGTAAAGAAGGACACCGCCATAAGCGACGAAATTGAGCGGATTGGTGCCGGTGACCAGGGTATGATGGTCGGCTTTGCCTGTAACGAAACCCCGGAGCTTATGCCGCTGCCGATTTCTCTATCGCACAAGCTGTGCCAACGGCTTGCCCAGGTGCGAAAGGACAAGACCCTGCCGTACCTGCGCCCCGATGGCAAGTCACAGGTAACCGTCGAATACAGCAAGGGCACCCCGAAACGTATCACCAACGTGGTTATCGCCGCCCAGCACAACGATAACGTCAGCAGTGAACAGATAGAGAAGGATATCAAAGAGCAGGTAATAGAAGCAATCGTTCCCTCCTCATTAATCGATGATAAGACGGAATTCTACATCAATGCTACCGGACGGTTCGTGATAGGCGGACCGGTTTCCGATA
>JAQTTS010000175.1 GCA_028710655.1 Dehalococcoidales bacterium | reverse complement strand
TGCCTCGGAGATGCGGCCTTTAATATTGGCTTGCCCTGCCCTGCACATGTGGTGAGATCCCGGTCTACGTTCCTCCGCAGTTCTGCTTTGAATTGGCTGTTTCCTGAAGGGGAAGGGGGCGATCTTCAGCTTGCCAAGCTACAGGAATTGGCCAAGGCAGCGGCTGCCAGCCTTACTCAGGTCAGTCCACTGCTCATCTCCACAACATTACTGTTGGCCTCGCATTCGCCACCCATAGCCTCGTCTGGTGCTGGCGTGTCACAGTGATCCAGGAGGAGGAACTGTCCCGCTCTACCATCCCCATGTCCGCCATTGCCGCCCACATTTCTTGCAGTGACGCACGAAATGGTAGTCGGCATCAGATGCATTACCTCGTGGATAGCCGGACTCATGATGTCTCCTATGGAACAGTAAGCAAACAAGCGTCTTCATTCCTCTCCTATGCTCCTGCCGACAGACAGAATAGGCAGGAGGTTTTGCGCCTGTAGTTCATATTCGTTTCCATCGCACGACCGATTCATGTCGAGCTTTAACAGTCTATTTGACGTTCCGGAAACAGATCAGGACCAGAAGATAGGCCGCCATCAAAGAGATGCTACCAGTGTAGCCGTTAGTGCATGTCCATGTCAAAGCGCACCGGTTTCCGGACGATTGAGAGTTAGACGCTGTGGCGGCTTGTGGATATTTACTACGAATGCTACCAGCGTATCAGTCCATTCATTGTCTTGACCAGCCCCTTTCGGCGTCTATCTGTCAGGCATGGTCACCGCCAGTGACACCGTATGCACGCTAGCCAAAGTCAGCGTATTGCAGGTCGGCCCTCTAGGACATCTGGAAGTGAAACCGACAGGAAGTAGACGCCTATACCCAAAAGAGTGCAGCCATCCCCCTGACGGCTCAAATTAACCTGCCGGATATGTCTGCTGGTCAGTCACTGGCCTTACCGATGGATGCTACTTCTTCGACTATCGTCTGGTACTTTTCGTGTATCAGCTTCCTATCGAATTCCCTGAACTCCTTCAGCATGCCATCCTGCTCTTCTTTCGTCAGGTATGCCAAGCAAGGATAGAAGAATTTCTGGTCTTCCTTTGCGATGTGTTTTGGGTAAAACCTGACCAGCTCGGCCACCAGCTCTGTAACTATGCTTGACTCTTGGGAACCGGATGCAGAATACGTCTTGTTGGCTTCATACAGAGCAGTCACCATTTTCCTGGCCTCGATATGCTCTTGTACCAGCTCCTCCATTGTCTTTTTATCTTCAGGCGAAAGCTGCCTCTTTGCCAGTTCCCGAAAGAGGATGTCTTCCTCCTTGCCATGGTGGGTATGATCGGCGTAGGTCCTGAAGAAATCAACCGCGACAACTACCAGGCGGGCATCTATGTTCCTGCCCTCGCCAGCCGGCTTCAGCTGGTCGGCCAGGATGCCTACCATCTTCTCAATCAGCCTGTGTTCTCTCATCAATGGTCCTATTGGTTTCATTGTTGTTTGCCTCCAGTATTCGGTACCAAGTGGTCACGGCTCCTGCTACCACTGTAGGGCCTTATAGTTCTCGTTATCACAGCTTCAGGAGCATGTTCCCATGCCGTATCTAAAATCACACTCTGCTCCCGGAGAATGCAAAAAACTGCATTAGTGCACTATTATTTGCAGTATTGGTCCTTGGTGCGGTTAGGTAGGATCCCTTCGGTGCGGAACCATTCGACATGGTCGCGAATTGAATCCTGCCATGGTCTGGTAGTGAAACCAAGTTCCTCGCGCGCTCTCGCTGAACTCACTTGCGAGTTGCTGCGAAGCACGTCAATTGAGTAAGCCGTGAAAACTGGTCGTCTTCGTATTGCCCGATAATAAACGCTGGCAAGCACTCCGGCAGCACGAACTACTGCGGCCGGTATCTCGTAGGTCGGAGCTGGATGGCCGATATCACGCTCCAGCTCTTTCAGCAGTTGAGGAACCTGTACTCGGGCCCCAGAGAAAATATAATGGCGTCCCGGTTGCCCTTTCTCCGCTGCAAGGATGAGTCCGTTTGCAGCATCACGTACGTCAACGAAGTCGTAAGCGCCGCGCACGTATGATTTCAAATGACCGCTAGCGAAATCAAGGATAAGCTGGCCAATATTAGATATGCTGTAATCCCGGGGACCAATAACGCCCGTTGGGCAGCAGATAACGGCGTCAAGCCCTCCTTTGCGCACTTCTTCCACGAGAAGAAGAGTGGCACGTGCTTTGCTGCGGGCGTAATCACCCAGGACGCGGTCAGGGTCGAAGGGTTGAGATTCATCAATTACTGTGCCGCGAGGTGGTTCTGCGATAGCGTGGATCGAACTTGTATAGACAAGCCGGCGGACACCACAAGTGCGACAGGCTGCTGCCACATTACGCGCTCCGCCCACATTTATCCGTTCAAGTACCTTCTTCATGCTGAGCATGATGGTAACAATGCCAGCCAGATGAAATACAATATCCGCACCGCCAAATGCCGATTCAAGACTCTGCAGGTCAGTAACATCACCACGGACAATATCCAGTCTGAGGTTGGACAAAGGACGACAGTCGTCGTTTGGCATGACGAGAGCACGCACTGTTTGTCCGCGCGCGACTAGTTCTCTGATGAGAACATTGCCAATGTGACCGGTAGCTCCCGTGACGACAATCATCGCTTCCTTCCAATCCCTATCTTAAGTCTGTAACAATCGGTTTTCAATTACGGAGAAAGCCTGCATTATCACACTTACTCATCTTGTGACGTCTGTTGCGAGTGACAGGAAAGCTTGTCGCGCCCAGACATGTATTGGTTTCGGGCAATTGCTGTCTGATTCCTGTGAAGGAGCAGCGTTGTTGCAGGGGAAATGGGAAGTCCATAAAATAACCTGTAATTCTGTTAGGAAGCAGAAGACGTGACAAATGAACCGTATCATAAACGTCTTGAGAGATGCTGCCGCCTGATGAATGAGGCGGGACTTGATGTGCTCCTGCTCAATAAGCCTGCAAACATGGTTTACCTGACGGGGATGGTCGTCTGTGCGCCTACGCCATGATTACCCGGGACTGTCAAGTCGCCCTGGGAGTGCCCGAAACGGACGTGGAAGACGTCAGGCGGCTGGCCCACTTCCACCATATCACCGGCTTCGAAAACGAAGTCGGCATGATACATTCAATTGCTCGCGACTTTGCCCGTTTTGGCATCGAAGAGGGAGCTATGGGGCTGGAGTACACCTTCCTTACACAGTCGATAGTGGGCATGCTGACCCATCCGCATGGCAAACCAAAGCGGGTTACAGTCAAGGACTGTACTCACGTAATGTCCGAGCTGCGTATGGCAAAAGATCCGCAGTAGATAGGGCGTATACGTGCTGCAGCACCTCAGGTCTTGACCAGCTATCCCAGGCAGCTGAGTGTATGAACAAGTCGGGTGTGGCCAGTAATGCTGTCCAGAACAGTGGCATGCCCAAGCCATATTGAATAGGAGGATGTCATGAAGCCCATAGGCCCGTTAATGCGAGAACACCGGCTGATCGAACGCATGGTTGCAGTCCTCGACAATCGGATGAGACTCATGGTGGATACGCGTCGTTCAGAGGAAGCTTTCGTCAATCTGGCAGTAGACTTCTTCCGCACCTATGCCGATAGGACACACCACGGCAAGGAAGAAGACATTTTGTTCAGGGAATTGGCCAAAAAGGAACTCAAACCAGAAGATAAACGCATCATGGATGAATTAGTCCAGGAGCATAATTGGGCCCGGAAGATGGTAGGTCGTCTCTCTACAGCCGGGAGGAGCTATGCTCAGGGCAACACGGCATCGCGAGGGGAAGTGATCACCTGCATTAGAGAGTTGGTCAGCTTTTACCCGGTCCACATAGCGAAGGAAGATAAGCAGTTCTTCTACCCGTGCCTGGAGTACCTCAGCAAAGCGGAACAGGACGCCATGCTCGACGAATTCTGGGAGTTCGACAGAAAGCTCATCCATGAGAAGTACCAAAAGACCGTTGAGGAGCTTGAAAAGCCAGCCATTTGAACCTTGTGACAAGCCAGGCCAGTACTCCGCTGCATTCAATACCAGCCCGAAGGGACTTTTACTCCTTCACATTGTCATAGAAGACAGCTGAGGGGTGCCCTTCAAGCAACTTCACCATTCTGCGGTGCGACTCGGCCTGTGTCGGGCTATTGTGCATGGCTTTGAACGTCTCAAAGCTGCGGTGCTCCATAATGGCGGCATAGCCCTCACCACCATGGGCTTTCAGGAGCTTTCGTTTTGCGAAGCCGTCATGCTTAGCGTACTCCGTGTTTGACCAGGCGAACCACTCCAGGAACTCGGCCTCTTTCCCCGGCTTTATTGGCGGAAAGGTCATGAATACCGTGAACATGTGAGTCTCTCCCTCCTGATTTGACGGGTACGATTCTAGCACAACCGCCTGTTCTTGCACCTGCTTGCGTCATCTGTCGGGCATATTCCCCTGAACGTTAATATCCGGGACGGAATCCTTATCGCCAGCTCAATGGTCGGTAACGATTTGCCTATTCTCTGTCAGATGAGGGAACTGCGATCCTCAATGGTATCAGCCTTCGCCTTATCCACGGCAAGTGGTTGTATTTGTGTTATGGTCGGTCCGTTTAGAAGTACCCCCCTTTGCATGTTTTGCGGACTTACTCCACGTCTGCGTCACGATCTAGTAGTTTGTGATTAACGTAGAAGACGGCAGACTCGCTTGATGTCTTGATCTTAGAGTGCCTTCACTGCACTGCAACAGTTGGCCATCCGGGTATGCGGTAGAGAATCGGCAATCGGAGAAGGCGAAAAGTCCACCCAGGTTAGCAGCCAAGCCAAGATAACGTCTCTCCTGGTAGCCGCTACGTCGTCCATAGTGTTTCGATTTCTCTCATCAGCCTGGAGTCGTCAGTGGCGTCTCTCCCGTTCACTGTGAGATAGCCTCCGACAAGCATGCCGTTGGCTCCCGCCATGAACCCCAGGGCCTGGAAGTCCTTGAATATGGTCTCCCTGCCGGCAGCTATCTTGATCGCTTTGTCCTGAAGGATCATCCTGAAAAGGCATATGCTTCTTATGACGTCTGCACAGCTGATGGCGTCTACCTTTTCCAGGGGTGTCCCCTTTATGGGAATCAGTATGTTAACGGGGACCGAATCCACGTCCAGCTCTTTCA
>JAQTTS010000174.1 GCA_028710655.1 Dehalococcoidales bacterium | reverse complement strand
TAAAGCAGATAGGGGATAAGTACCGCAACATATGCGTTGTCGGCGACCCCGACCAGTCGATTTACTCCTGGCGGTATGCCGACCTGCGCAATATCCTGAACTTCGAGAAGGACTACCCCGAGGCCGAAGTGATCCTGCTGGAACAGAACTACCGCTCGACCAAGAATATCCTGGAAACAGCCTCGCAGCTAATCTCAGCTAACCGGCAGCGCAAACCCAACAAGCTGTGGACGGACAACGAGGCAGGCGAGCTGACCACGGTGGTGGAAACGTATACCGAGCAGGAAGAGGCCCAATTTGTCGTCAACGAGATAGAGTGTCTGGTCAGGCAGGGCAAGGCCAGGCTGGGAGACTGCGCCGTAATGTACCGGACCAATGCCCAATCCAGAGTCCTTGAAGAAGCCTTCGTTCGCTTCGGCACGCCCTACAAGCTGGTCGCCGGTACCCGCTTCTATGAGAGGCGCGAGGTCAAGGATATTATTGCCTACCTCAGGATCATACAGAACACCGATGACAGCATCAGCCTGCTCCGCGTAATCAATGTGCCCGGGCGCGGTATCGGCCAGCAGACGCTGGCCGGGTTATCCAGCCTGGCACAGTCCATGGGAGTATCTCAATACGAGGCGCTACGACATATTGCCGTGGCAAAGAATGATACGCCGTTGTTTACCCCTCACATTACCCGGGCGCTAGCCGGTTTTTTCAACACGATAGAGGAGCTTATCGCCCGCAGCCGGGAGATCAACCTGATCGATTTGTTCGATTTGATCATAGAGCGCTCCGGCTACCATGAGTATCTGCTGACCGAGCAAGACGGAGAGGAACGCTGGGAAAACATCCTGGAACTACGCACAGTAGCCCAGCAGTACGGTGAACTTGAGCCCGGGGAGGGCCTGACCTCCTTGCTGGAAGAGGTAGCCCTGGTCTCCGACGTCGACGGTCTTGATGAAAGTCTGTCTGCGGTGACCCTGATTACCCTGCACCAGGCCAAGGGGCTGGAATTCCCCGTAGTGTTTATCGTCGGAATGGAAGACGGCATCCTGCCCCACTTCAAATCGCTCGACGACCCGGCCCAGCTGGAGGAAGAGCGGCGGCTGTGCTATGTCGGCATCACCAGGGCCGGATACAGGGTATATCTGGTCCGCGCCTTCCGCCGCAATTTGATGGGGAAAAGTGCGATGAACAGTCCCTCGCGCTTCCTGAACGAAATACCGCGGCACCTGATCTCCGGCGACGGCCTGTGGATGGGAACGGAAAGCCGGAATACTCCATCAGCCTGTTCCGGGAACAGTCTACCCGCCGGGGAATTGAAGGTCGGCGACCATATCCGTCACCCCGTCTTCGGCAACGGAGTGGTGGTAAGCTTGCGGGCGGTCGACGGTGACAGCGAGGTGACGATCGCCTTCAACGGAGCCGGAGTAAAGAAGCTCCTGCTCAGCTTTGCCAGACTGGACAAGGTGGAATAAGAATCCGAAATGTCAATCAGGGTTTTAGCCCCCCAGATAGTATCCCGAATTGCCGCCGGCGAGGTGGTGGAGAGACCGGCCTCGGTGGTCAAAGAACTGGTAGAAAACTCTCTGGACGCCGGCGCCACCCGGATCTCGGCCGAGGTAACGGGGGGCGGGATAAGCCGGATCAGAGTGACCGACAACGGGTCGGGAATACCGCCCGATGAGATTGAGCTTGCCTTCGGCAGGCATGCCACCAGCAAGATAGGCAGTCTGAAAGACCTGGATGCCATCCTGAGCCTTGGCTTTCGCGGTGAAGCGCTGCCCAGTATCGCCGCCGCGGCTGAGGTAGAGCTTACCAGCTGTACCAGAGGGGAACCAGCAGGCGCTTATATCCGCTTACAGGACGGGAAAGCCGTCGAATACGGCAGCCGGGGGCACTCCCCGGGAACCACGGTTACTGTGGAGAACCTCTTCCGCCGGATACCGGCAAGGCTGAAATTCCTCAGGTCGGCGGCTACGGAAAACAGCCATATCGCCAATATCGTCAGCCGGTATGCCCTTGCTTTCCCCGAGGTCGGGTTTACTCTGTCGATTGACGGCCGGGTTACCCTGAGAACACCGGGCAGCGGCCTTTTGATAGACAGCATAGCTCAGGTCTATGGAGTTGAGACAGCCCGAAGTATGCTCGAGATTAAGAGCCGGCAGGACGAATCGGGAAATACTCCGCCTCTGGTAACGGGGATGGTAGGTTCGCCGAAGGTAAGCCGGTCCAGCCGGGACTATCTGAGCCTCTTTGTCAATCACCGCTGGATAAGCCACCGTATGCTGGCCTGGGCGGTAGAACAGGCCTACCACGGCCTCCTGATGGTAGGAAAACACCCGGTGGCCGTCATCAATATTTCGTTACCGCCCGGTGAGATTGACGTCAATGTTCACCCGGCCAAGACCGAGGTAAAGTTCCGTAATGAACAGGCAATCTTCGCCATACTCCAGAGAATGGTCCGGCAGACCCTGATCGATCTGACTCCGGTGCCGAAGGTCGAGGAGGTCAGGAAACCCTACCGGGCATCATCAGCATCGAAGCGAATGCTCTGGCCGGAAGCTGGGACCGGAGCAGGGCCAGCGGAAGCGCCGCCGGAAGCTACCGGGACGCCGGCCTTTTCCCTACCAGCGCTACGGGTGATAGGGCAGCTATCCACGAGCTACATTATCGCCGAGGGTCCCGACGGGCTTTACCTTATCGATCAGCACGCCGCTCATGAGCGTATCCTTTTCGAGAAGATCAGCGACCGGAGGTCGCGACACATGGTAGATGCGCAGACTCTGCTTGAACCAGTACCTTTCGAGGTCACCCCCAGGCAGGGGGAAGTCCTGAAGACCCGCTGCGAAAATCTCGCCCGATTCGGCTTCTCCGTCGAGCCGTTCGGTGAGGGGACGTTTCTCGTCAGGACAGTACCGTCCGGGCTGACCGGACGCGACTGGGCATCAGTGATAAGGGAACTATTGGATAACGAGCGCAGCCATGCTGACTGGGAAGAGCGGATAGCAATATCCATCGCCTGCCACAGTGCGGTGAGGGCCGGGCAGATATTAACCGATGATGAGATGCGTGAAATAGTGCGTCAACTGGAGCAGACTGTCCTTCCCCACAGCTGCCCTCACGGGAGACCGACCATGATTCATCTCAGCCTGGGTCAGCTAGGGAAGGAGTTCGGCCGCAGCTAGCTGCTCCACCAAGTTGTATTCTGGAATCAATCCCGGCGGCCATACCGATACCCACACCTTGCCGATGATAGCCTCGCGTTCCACGGTCCAGCCGGTGTGGGAGTCGTTGCTATTGTTACGGTTGTCCCCGAGGACAAAATACTCATTCTCAGGGACTGTCTTCCGGGACATGGTATAACGGGGGTGCTCCATAATATAGGGTTCACTTATCGCCACATCATTGACATATACCATCCCATCATCTATCTCCACCGTGTCGCCGGGGCCGGCGATGATACGTTTGATATAATCGACGCGCTGGTTGGTCGGCGGCTGGAAGACAATAGCATCACCCATTTCAGGCTCACCGATACGGTAGAAGACCTTGTTGACCAGCAGACGCTGGCCGTCTTCATAGCTGGGCATCATGCTCGAACCGAGGACCACAAAGCTCTGGACAGTAGCCTGCAGAAGGAAGAATATTCCTACTGCTATCAGAACAACCACCAGGATCTGGCGGGCATAGGCTTTCATCTGCTTAGTTGTTTCCCCATTTATTCAGCCCTCATTATAACCCATCTCATTGCTACTATCCAGTATGAACGAGACTGGTTGCTTTGAGGTTGTTTGCACTTCTTGAAAGCGTGGTGCTAGAATGAAGCTGCTATGGACTATATGGCGCAGGCACTCTCCCTGGCTAGATTAGCTCTGGGACAGGTCAGCCCTAACCCTGCAGTCGGTGCAATCATACTCAATAATGGAGAAGTTGTCGGACAGGGTTATACGCAGCCGCCGGGTTCCGACCATGCTGAGATAGCCGCCCTGAAGCAGGCCGGTGAACGGGCCCGCGGCGGTGTGATGTACGTTACCCTGGAGCCATGCTGCCACCATGGCCGTACTCCGCCCTGTACGGGGGCGATCATTACCTCCGGTATTCGTGAGGTACATCTGGCTACTCTGGATGCCAACCGCCTAGTGTCGGGACGGGGCAAAAAGGAGCTGGAAGAGGCGGGTATTAAGGTGTATTCCGGTGAACACGAATCCGAGGCCAGACGGATTAACGAAGCATTTACTAAGTTTATCACCGAAGGCATGCCATTCGTCACAGCGAAGTTTGCCATGAGTCTGGACGGAAAAATCGCTACCAGGAGCGGGGACTCCAGGTGGATTACCGGCGAGGCAGCCCGGAAACAGGCCCATTACCTGCGCTATACCAATGATGCCGTTATGGTCGGTGTCAATACCGTGCTGACTGATGACCCCCAGCTTACCGTGCGGTGCAGCAGCAGGGGAGGAACAGTTAAGAAGCAGCCATTGCGGGTAATCGTGGACAGCAACGGACGTACGCCGCCAGGTGCCCGGGTATTTACCGAGCCAGGCCAAACAGTGCTTGCTCTGTGTACACCCATCAACAAGAGGGACCGGGCAACATTTACCCGGGCAGGTGCCGAGCTATTGGAACTACCCCCGCTAAACGGTCAGGTAGACCTGCGGGAGCTGCTGAAAGCGCTGGGGAAGCGGGATATCACCAGCGTCCTGGTCGAGGGTGGTGGTTGCCTGCTCGGCTCTTTCTTCGACGGCGGGCTCATCGATAAGGTTATCGCCTTCATCGCTCCTCTCATTATCGGCGGCGGAGAAGCCGGCACAGCAGTTGCCGGCAGGGGGGCCGATAAGGTGATAGACGCACTCAGACTGAATGAAATCAGTGTGGAACAGCTTGGCGAAGACTTAATGGTATGCGGTTATGTGCCCGCATTAAACAGGGGCAAAAGTAGCCAGACAGACTCTTAAGAGGAAGACATTACCCACGGAGCAAGGGGGCAGGAGTGTTTACCGGAATTACGGAAGAAATAGGCAGGGTTTTATCGGCGAATCCGGATAGCCTCGTCATCTCCGCCAGCAAGGTTTTACAGGAAATGGAAATAGGCGGAAGCATCGCCGTGAACGGAGTGTGCCTGACCGTAACCGGTTTCACCGCCGATTCCTTTTCTGTTGACATTATGCC
>JAQTTS010000173.1 GCA_028710655.1 Dehalococcoidales bacterium | reverse complement strand
TCTGTTTGGGTGATGGTCGACCGGGTGAGGGTTGACGAATGAAAAAGTGGCAATTACTACTGATTGTGTCTGTTATCGGAAGGATAATAGGTATGCTTGCGACGCTGTCTAGTATTGTCTTGGGCATATATGGTTGCTGCACTGGTATAACGTCTTTGCCGGTGATTATTGGTCTATGGGTAGGGGGTACCGTGTATTCCTTAATGTGGAGAAAAGTTGGGAATGCAGCATGTTGGCAAATAGACCTTTTGGAGATAAAAGAAGTCGCTAGGAATGGTGGCGACACCCGGATCAAGACGAAATAGTGTCATAAGCGGCTATGACTGAAGGGGAGGGATCGTTACATACTGCTGGCCTTATTATCGGGGCAATTTCCGTTCTGGCTATACTGGCAATAACATTCCATCATTTTTCCATGGTCAAGGCTTACAGCCAGGCATTCCTCGGCGAGGTGCAGCGCGTCGGATGCAGGGTCAATCTAGAGGCGGAGGAGAAGCATGTTAAAGCTTAATGAAAATGATATCAAGGCGGTCGCACGGTACAGGTACAATACCGAAAACATCTGGGGAGTCGCTAAGGTGTATATCGCTCTGGGAATTATGGCGGCCGGGATCATACTGATACAAGAACTCGATAACGATGCCCTCTGGTGTTTTCTACTGCCGGCACCGGGTGCTATCGGAGCCCTGTATTTCCTCCATCGCTATATATCCAAAATGCATGAGTATATAGATGAGGCTGCCCGCGAAGCCCGGAAGTGTGGATGCCAGGCAGTAATCGATGGTGTGCCGATACAGCCGGTGAAGGAACCGGGGTACAAACTACAAAAGTGAGGGTTGTTGTAATGGAGGATTCCGTCGATCTTGTTGCCTGCTACCACGATCTGGCCATCGCCGTAATACGATCTGCGGTGAGGGCGAAGGATGCCGCGTTTGCACAGGAGCCTGTGTTTGAGATGTGGGCAAAGCTGGCGTTTCCCGATTGTGACCCGGATGAGTTTCGCCGGGCATGGACAGCCAGGTTCCCGCCGCACGAATCAGACGATATCATGCAGAGTCCTACAGAATTGGGTGTGCCGGTGCCGCTTGGGCGTAAGCGGCACCACATCACTGTCCGAGTCGAAGTAGATTCCCGAGAATGCCGGTCGCGGCCGGGGCAAAGGTCTGTATGATTCCCCAGATAACACCGAGGCTAATGCCGTACATGAAAATTTTGACCAGCCCAAACCCACCTTCCAGGAATGAGTAATCCCACGTAATCACCTGCACAAAGCCATCGAACCAGTTCGTGGTTAGCAGTGGGATCGCGGTCAGTCCACCAGCCTCGACATTCCGGAATGAGCCCATAGCATTGAGTACGTCAGCGTCCGTGGCCGAAAAGAACGCGCCCTCCAGCGTTTGACACAGGATCATTCCGAGTATCCAGATAAAGCCAAGCCCCATTATCCATCGTACACTCATATTTCACCTCAGAACCCATATGTCTGCTCTTTTATCAGGACCCCTATAGCTACGATGGCATAGCACAGGATGATCCACCAGTCGAGCATGCCGATAACTGCGAAGAAGCACACGATCATCAGCACGGCTATCACCATGCCGAATAGATGTCGAGTTTTGTCATATATCCAGAATCCAACGGCTACTGCCAGTGCGGCTATCACCGCGAGCCAGAACATATTGAGCGGCAGGTCACTCTCACCGAATATATCAGCTATGATCTCGCTGCCGGGCAGCCTGGTATAATCTCCTGGCTGGTGGTAGTCTGTTGGCTCTGTCAGCCCGCCAGGAACAAGTTCAAATCCATCGGGATAGGTTCCAGCCCCGGAAAACGCATCGACAGAGGCGGGGGTTAGTTCGCCTACTGTAATTGTGAGCGCCACCGGATCAGCGACGAGCGTATACGTTACATCGTTTGTGCTGGCTGACAGATCGGTGATGGTGGTGCCTGAGATTTCATCCGGTTCGAATTCCAGATTTAATCTCCAATCTTTGACTAATCCATATGACCAGATGGCCCCAGTAATCGTCCCAGTGTTCCCGTTTCCCGAACTGTCAGCAAGGGTAGCTCCACTGCCTTCATCCGTGTGCCACTGCCCTTCTAGGTCCGTTGCTGAATATGGAGTATATTGCCCAACCCCCCCATGGTAGTTATAGGCAATTTCGGTTGCATCGAGGGCTCTGCTATATAGTCGCACCTCATCCATTTGGCCGGGGAAGAAGTCTCCACTCAACCCGCCAAACCGCAATGGTGCGCTACTGCTCTCTATGGTGAAACTTTTTGAGTAGGTATTGTCCAAAGCGCCATTTATGTACAACTTAATATCTACACCGTCATACGTGCCTACCACATGAGTCCATACACTATTTGTCAGTGGGGTCACACTGATAACACTATAATCAGTCCCATCCTCCAATGACCCAAGCCTGAATTTCAAATAGTTGCCATCGATTATTTCAAGGACATACCCCGAATAATCAGGTGATCCAATTTTTCGTGATATCAACCTGCGGGCATCTGTACCACTGGTTCTATATATCCACGCCTCAACAGTTATCTCGCTATTGGGCATCAGGCTCGAATCGGTGCCCAAGGTCACGTAGTCGTCTGTGCCATCAAACGAAAGTGCTCCATCATGGCCGATCTTCACCGAATCCAGCTTGGCAGTGAGTTCTCCTACATGAAGATCATAGGCATTTGTATTAAGGTTCCCAGTCAACGCATTTGAGTCCTTTTCAACTCCATCTATAAATAGTTTCAGGTTAGAGCCGTCATATGTTCCCGTTAAAGTTTTCCATGAATCAGTAGTAGCTGCAAACTCACTGACCGTCTGAGGATATTCGGTATAGCTAATACTTGCATATAGCTGTGAGCATCTAGCACCATTGTAACCATACATTCTGATGCCAACTTGCAAATCGGCCAAGTCCTCAACTGTCCACACTCCACCGCCAGGACGAGCCAATGTTTCATTGTGGTTGTGCCATGCACCATCTGTGGCTTCTGAAACCTCGGTTCCGATTACAGTAGTGCCATTTAATTTCAACACAGGTGTGTAGTAAGAAGGATTTGGTGACTGTCCAAATGTTCTGAAATAAACTGCTACTGAATTGACCTCAACAGTATTTCTATCAAGACCAGATGCAGCTAATGTGTAAAAATCAGTTTCCTTCGCACTCCAAACGGCTGTATGGTATGACACATAATCACCGTCGGCTCCGGAACCTAATGGGGCAGCCTCGTCCACGCATTCATAGTTTGTTCCTGCGCTAGCAGCTAGCTGAACCGTTGCGTTTCCTCCAGGGCTGACTGTCGCAGTTCCTCCGGGAGTCCCTGCCTTCCACACGGAAATTCCGAAATTCGTACTGTCCGCATACAGCCCATAATTCCATGGCTTGTACACGAAATACTCTCGTGTGTCGGGTAGATCTGGCAGATAAACATCCGCGCTGAGTGTCAGGTTTGTGGTGATGTCCAAAGATGCATCATCTGCTACTGTCAGAGTGTCCCCTTCCATGCCGATCCAGGACTGATCCCTAACCGCGGTATCATTTCCGACCCACATCGTTTTATTGATGGTCTGATAGGGATTCAGGGTTATATAGTCAGTGAGCCAGTTCACTGTGCCTGCAGTGCTCAATCCGAGTGCCACCTCATCCTCCGCCGCAGTACCAACTATGGCCACGTCTTCAGCGTCCGCTTGGATATAGTAACCATCGACAAGAGCCTTTGCGTTTATAGGAACTTGGAAACGCCCCGTTATCGTACCGGCCCCAGTGTTCGAGAACGATATGCCGCAATAGTAATCGTAACCCGCAATGGCGTCTGCCATCGGTGCTATCACTAAACCGAGTGTAAATACTGCAAGTATTGAGGCTATTATTATCTTCTTCATTATCCAGCACTCTTCCAGAAGAACGTGTATCCGAGGTACACGATGAAACCAAATACAATTACAGCCATAAAAGCGGGGCTGAAAAGCCCCAGCCTTGCCAATATGGGAATCGGCAGGAACCCGAGCAACATTCCCGGTCGAGCCACCTGAAATTTCGTATAGCTATAAATCATGCAGGCTAACATGATCACAAAGCCGACCACGTTCCACACCATCGAGGCGCTGCCGAAGAGATCATCCAGACTGTCGTTTGCGTCCTCGACAAACGTGTCATCCCATTGGTCATGCCATTCCTCGGCCCCGGCCTCCGTCCATACGTTGGGGGTTGCCGTTGGCCCTGTGATTTGAGTCAAGAAAATGCTCGGGCATAGTGTGCGGAGCCCGGGCACCGCGCCCTCGAAATACATTTCCCCGCTGGCGGCCAGCACCGACCCCAGCGACTGAGTGACTATCTCACCCGGGGCATTCCACGCAAACTCCAGGTCTATGCCCACATCCAAAAGGTAGGCTTTCAGCGCGGCCTCGTTATCATCCTGTCCGGTGAACGGGCTGTAATCGGATGCCGTGAGCGCGTAGGTGGTCAATGGAGGATCGGCCCAGTAACTCGGGCTGGCCTCCAGTCGAATTACATAGGGATCGCCCCATGTCGGAGCATCGGCGGCAGCAAAATAGATCGATACACACCCCTCACCATATCCAGAATCGAAGAATGGGAATATCGTGCCATTCCCGATAACCGCACTCTGGTCCGTCTCCATCAGACGGACCGTGAATGTCTTATTTGCAGCATTGTCGGGCTGATCGGCGGGCAGAGTCCAATCTATGGTGTAGTGGAGCACCAGCAGACAATCATCATCCTCTACTAGGTCCCTCACTACCCTGGCAGAGTTCACCTGAAGGGTATCCGGATCGGCTGGATCAACGGCAAATGCGGGAGTGACGGTCAGAAGTATGAGTGTCAGCGCACAAATGCCGATACTGAGCAGCCGCCAGAGTCCCTGTCCTTGATGGCATTTCGCAATTCGTGAGCCCATTCTCGAATTAGCATGACATATGTGGGGTTCTTGGTCGGCATACCATTCATCCAGTCATATATACGCTGTCGGTCTATCCCTAACCTATTAGCGATAGCGACGACCGGAATCCCATTAGCCTGGAGGTATTTGACATCCTCGGTGAATGTCTTTGAGCTATATATCTGAGTGATACTGCTATTCACCTTTTCATATAATGGTCTGAGCTCAATGGCCGGTGGAGGAGTCTTTACCCTT
>JAQTTS010000172.1 GCA_028710655.1 Dehalococcoidales bacterium | reverse complement strand
GGTTCGAATCCGGTCGTCGCCTCCAAATTTTTGCCGGGGTGGCGGAACTGGCAGACACAACGGATTCAAAATAGTTAGCTCTGAGATTAACCGATACTGACCAAGATAATCGTCATTTAAGATTAATGCGTTGGAATGATTCCCGTGTGAGCATCAAGGAAGCGTCAATACCGGGAGGGGAGCGGTAAGCTTCACTAGAGATAATGACTTACCCCTGCGGTGGCATCTGGCTATCGCCTCGTAGAGCTTTCCACCGCTCTTCACCCAAACACTGCCGGGCTGAAGCACACCATTCAACACATGACGGCACTTGCTCCTGATAAACGTAATGACCGCATTGCTTGCACTTAATCCTGATCTCATCGGAAAACATCTCGACTTCATTACCGCAATTCGGGCACTTGTAAATTACAGCACTCAGGTTACGCATATCCTGTCCCGGACATTTGCCGATCACGATTAATACCTCCCACTACTTGTATTCTCCTATTCAACTATCCTTGATCATAACCAGCATCATCTTAAATCTCTCGACCGCTTTAAGGGCATGAGGCCTGTTAGCCGGCATGATAACCGCTTCACCTGCTCCCATCCGAATGCTTTGGCCGCCGATAGCAATGTCAGCTTCACCATCGATCATATAGGCTAAGGCATCGAAAGGAGCGGTATGCTCGCTCAATCCCTGCCCTTTGTCGAAAGCGAACAAGGTGACCGATCCCGCATTCTGCCCGATTATTGTCCGGCTTACTACCGTGCCGCTCTGGTAGTCAACCAAAGCGGCTATTTGTGCCGATTCAGCTATCAAAACACTCCCAGGGTTATTTTCTATGTCCATAGGGTTACTAACCTCCTCAGCCGGAATCATAGACTCTCTGATTACCCTAACATAGCCTTCATATCAGCCTCCGGAGTCGATATCGGTTTCAGATTGAATTTTTTCACCAGGACACTAAGCACGGTGGGAGATACGAAGGCAGGTAGCGAGGGACCCAGATAGATGTTCTTGATGCCAAGCGAAAGGAGAGTAAGTAAGATACAGACTGCCTTCTGCTCGTACCAGGATAAAACCAGTGAAAGAGGCAATTCGTTAACACCGCAATCGAATGCTTTAGCCAATGCCACAGCTACCTGAATGGCCGAGTAGGCATCGTTGCACTGTCCCATGTCAAGCAACCGGGGCAAACCGGCAATCTCACCGATTTTAAGATCATTGAAGCGGTATTTACCGCAGGCCAGCGTCAGCACTACCGTATTGTCTGGAGTTTGCTTCACGAACTCCGTATAGTAGTTGCGTCCCGGTTTAGCACCATCACAACCACCGACGAGGAATATGTGTTTGAGAGATCCTGATTTCACCGCCCCAATGACCCTATCAGCTACTCCCATCAAGGTATTTCTGGCAAAGCCGGTCATCAACTCGGTGCCTCCATTGATTCCAGTGAACTGCTTGTCTTCATCCCAGCCACCTAGCTCAAGCGCCTTTTCAATAACGGGAGTGAAATCTTTCTTGCCATCCTTGTCAGATATATGTTTCAACCCCGGATAACCGACCACTGACGTGGTGAAAATATTCCCGGCATAAGACCCTCTGGGCGGCATGATACAGTTGGTAGTATAAAGAATCGGCGCGGGGAGATTATCGAACTCCTTCTGCTGGTTCTGCCAGGCAGTTCCGTAATTACCCTTCAGGTGGGAATACTTCTTCAGTTCCGGGTAGCCGTGGGCAGGCAACATCTCTCCATGGGTATAGATGTTAATACCCTTTCCCTCCGTCTGCTCCAAAAGGTGCTTCAGATCCAGCAGATCGTGACCGGTCACCACGATAAACGGCCCTTTTTCCACTTTCATACTCACTTTGGTAGGTACGGGATGACCATAGGCTGAAGTATTGGCTTCATCCAGCAGGGCCATGCACTTGAAATTGACCTGACCGAATTCCATGATCAAAGACAACCACTCATCTACGCTGTGGTCTTCCCCGACGGCCCGCATGCCCTTGTAGAGCCAGGCAGTAACCTCCGGATCATCCTTACCCAGGATGTGAGCATGCCAGGCATAGGCGGCCATGCCTCTCAACCCAAAAAGCAGCGTTGAGCGAAGTGAAACGATGTCGGTATCCCCATGGAAGAGTTTAGCCGGGTCGAAATCTTCGGCCCCACCCAGCTTCTCCTTTGCTGCTTCCACTCTAACTTTGAGTTCAGCGATGCGCGCCGGGTCGAAGTTAACATTGGTCAGGGTAGCGAAAAGTCCCTGCATCATCAGTTCATCTGCTCTTCTGCCCGGTGTTTTCCCTACGGCGGCACGTGCCAGTCCTATCAGGGCACAAACCAACTCATCATGCTTATTGGCTACCTCAGGTTTCTTACCACAGACGCCTGCTTTGGTGCATCCCGTGCCTTTGGCTGTCTGCTCACACTGGAAACAAAACATGTCAGTCATTCGACTACCTCCTATTTGATTCTGGCAGCAAATTGTTTGCGTTACTAAATATAATATAATACAATGACGACATGAAAGCGGTAACGTAGGTTACCAAAAAGAAGATTTTTTAATGTATTTAGAATGGATCGATACCTTGAAGTCAGCTTTGCTGTTTCGCGGCATCGGCAGCGAGTCTTTAAATATCATGCTCGATTGCCTCAAGCCGACTGTACGCCGGACCAAACAGCGTGAGATTATCGTAGCTTATGGCCAGCCGTTTCAGGGTATCGGGATTATCGCCAGCGGCAAGGTAGCTCTTAGCAAAGAAACGTATTCCGGTAATCGCATTATCATGGGGATACTCGAAGCCGGCGATGTTTTCGGAGAAGCGGTGGCCTTTTCAGACCACAGAATCTGGCCGATGACCGTTATCGCACAGGAAGATTGTGTCTTACTTTTTCTCCCGCCGGATAAGATAACCGGTGCCTGTTCAAATATCTGCTCTTCGCACAGTACCCTGATTATAAACATGCTGCGAATCTTATCCAACCGGGCTGCGATGTTGGATAAGAAAATAGAGCACATTTCAGCTAAGAATATCAGAGGCAGAATCAGCAGCTATTTGCTGGATACATATCTTCAGTCGGGTAATAAAGACCTCACGCTCACGATGAAAAGGCATGAGCTCGCGGACTATCTCAACATACCCCGGCCTTCTTTATCCCGAGAAATGGGTTCGATGCGTGACGACGGTATCATTGAATTTGAAGGCCCACATGTTACGATTAAGAATGCGCTGAAACTGGAGAAGTCAATCCAGTAATTTCCCATCGTTAACTGTGGCCTGAGACCAGTAACTGCTGGGTGCTGATGCCAGTGGTTTCTTCTCAAACAAAATGTAATGCAAGGGCGCCTCGATTTCTGAGGCGCCCTTGCCAAGTATCTTCATTTAATGGCTGAATCAGTCCTCAAATGCCTGGCTTACCTTCCAGACTTTCCAAACGTTACCCACCAACTCCGGGCCCGGCCTCAGTGTCGGCTTACCGGGCTTCCATCCTGAAGGAGTAGCTTCTGTTCCCTTGGAATTCCTTACCAGTTGGAACGCTTTAATTTGCCGGATAGATTCGCTAACATTTCTGCCCACCGGAGGTGTTAGCACTTCGAATCCCTGTATCTTGCCATCGGGATCGATGATGAACCTGCCTCTCGTTTCGACGCCGCTATCCTCGTCGTATATGCCATACAATTTTCCGATGCTGCCGTCCTGATCGGACAACATCGCAAACGGAATGTCCCTGTTAATCATCTTGGAAAGTTCATGGTCATTCCACATCTTATGCACAAAGACACTGTCCACACTGACCGACAGTACTTCTACACCCAGGTCTTGCAGCTCCGCATACTTTTCAGCAACTGCTGAAACTTCTGTCGCTCAGACAAAGGTAAAGTCACCCGGGTAGAAGCACAGCAATACCCATTTCCCTTTATATTCAGAGAGACTGGTATTCATAAACTTGCCTTTGTAGAAAGCAGGGGCAGTAAAATCGGGGGCTGGTTTTCCTACCTTTACCATCGCTTGTTTCGCCTCCTTTACATTCAACTCGGTAGCAGGAACAGTTTCAAGAGTCGGCTTCTTAATAGGTGGCCTCTGGCATCCTGGCTTGAACTCTTCAGGCATAAGCAAACCTCCTTACTAACGATATATGTATTAATTATACTATTTTTTCGGGTCGGCATGTGTTAAATAAGACAAAATGATTGGAGCAGTGAATGGGCCATATACTACAGCTTATGAGCACCTTCAGCCAAAGGCACTTGTCGAGGCTCTGGGATATACACCGGTAGCGTTTACAACGAACACCTATTCCCATATAATATCTGGTATACAAGAGGATAGCGTTACCGGACGACGTGATTCCCGTAGAGTAGTTCGACGTCAAATCTGACATAACGCTGGAGTTCTCATCGTAATGCCGGGGTGGCGGAACTGGCAGACGCAGCGGACTTAAAATCCGCCGGAGCAATCCTTGTGGGTTCGAGTCCCACCCCCGGCACCAGCCATAAAGCAGTAAGCAACTGGCAGCAGTTCCCTCAAACCGGGGCACGATGGTCCTGTTTCCCCACTCCGTAGCGTTCCACAATGGCTATTTAAGCCCTGCAGATTCGGTAATGGTGGTTTCTATCACATAACAAGATATTGCCCTTTTCCTGGACAACCTGGAACTAGATTAGCTGCCGTGACGGCTTAAAGTCTTTTAAGTCACCGATCTCTTAAGGGAACCTGTATGCTTCAGGACAATTCGGTAATAAAACTTACAGTCGGGGAGACATCATATGTTAGCCCTGTATTTGCTTACCAGTTACCCGGGTGATGTCAATTCTGATTACGTTTACAGCGGCAAGTGACGCATTTTCGAATGCGAAATTCCCTTTATTGTAGTGGTTCATTATCATATTAAGACCATGTGACTTTTCTTCATCACCCAAAATATGGGCCTTGCCAAACCCGATTACGCTCCGATATCTCATGGAGCAATCACATGGGGTCTCTGCGTTAGCAAACTCCAAATCAATCTCCATTTCGAAGCAAACCTTAGGGTTCCTATTTATGATATCAATCTTCCGTCCCTCAAGCCTGCTATGAAAGTAGAGCTTACCCCTTTCATAACCGAAACAGACTGGCACTACGTATGGTTGGTCACCATCGGCAAGGCTAATATGGCAAACCATGGCCCTCTCGATTATTTTCTCAATCTCGATAATATCATC
>JAQTTS010000171.1 GCA_028710655.1 Dehalococcoidales bacterium | reverse complement strand
GGCTGATTACCCCGGCAGCCGGCATTTAGATTTCATTAAGGCCGTTTATTGAAGCGGCTCCTGCTTCCTTTTTTCCGGTGAAATCAAGCTGCTGCGTATGGCGAGGGCGACCGCGTGTGCCCGGTCATTGGCATTCAGCTTGCGCAGAATAGCACTGACATGACTTTTAATCGTCTGCTCGCTGATGCCCAGCGCCAGCCCGATTTCTTTGTTGGTGTTGCCGTCGGCAATGTATCTCATAATTTGCGTCTCCCGGTTGGTGAGAGGAGCGATTACTGCCTCCATTGTTTTCGATATCGGCGAGGTGCTTTGAAATTGCTCCAGAACGCGGCCGGCGACCCTGGGCCGGTTCATAACGCTATCGTTGATCGGGTATTCTCCTCCGCAGGCCCGTCTGATAGTGCTGATCAGCTCCGTTGTATTAGCATTCTTGCTCAGGCAGGCGACGGCTGCGGTCTTGATAACCTCGAAAAGCTCTTCATCGCTGGGGTTAGGGCTGAGCATTATCACCTTGGTGTTGGGGTAGTAGCGGGCAATTCTCCGGCTTAGTTCCAGCCCGCTGTGTGTACCGAGGTCCGATCCCAGCAGGACTATGTTGGGCATGTTAGCTTCGATCATCGCCAACGGGTCCTGAGCCGGGTCACAGTCCAGTATCTTGAAGTCAGACTCCTGGGATAACACCTGACGAACTCCGGCCCGGAAAAAGGGCTGTTCGTCAATGATCATTACGATTATCTTATTCACTCAAGCTACCTCTCAGTCAGGTATTCCATGGATATAGGTACTAATATTGTATTATTGTCGTATTATACCACTATTATGTCTATATTACATTATGTCATTATTAGCAAATAATCTGCTGCTATCAGGTGCCGGTGCCATCAGGTGAGAGTGTTCGCATCAAGTACCTAATTGACTCCTGTATTCCGGCGGAGAAACTGCTCGATATCCTTGCGGTCGAACCGGCGGTCGCCCCGGGAGCCGATGCGATAGGTCTTAATTATCCCCTGGTTGCTCCAGCGCCGTACCGTATTGATGTGGACATTGAGCAGACGGGCTACATCGCTTGTGGTCAGCATAGGGTTGATTTTTCTATCGGTCATTTTTCCTTTTCCCTCCTCCCTTAAACTCTCCTAACCTGATCTCTCCCTATACTAACTTACTCTCTTGCCGGGCACAATCCCCCAAACGGGCTAGTAGTCAATCATAGCAAAGGCTGTTATGACAGTCCAGTGATGAATGAATACCGGCCGGTCCCGTGCCGGCTACAAAGCTTTTCTTTTCCTTATTAGGTATATTAGGAAGAAAACCAGTACCCCGATTGCTATCCACAGGTATTTGGTCCAGGCGGGGGTTGACGGCGCAGAGGATACGATATAGAATGACCCGGGAGCGGTCCAGCCGCTCTGGTTAAAGGCGCCGTCTATCGCCTTCACCCTCCAGTAGTATGGTGTATCCTGACCCCGTGGTTCGAGTTCCTCTTTCCCGGCAAGAGTGTATTCCGATTCGGTCAACCCATCTTTCTCTAACAGTATATTATTGAAGCTGCTGTCAGCCCCAATCTGGAGGAGATAGGTCACGCCGCTGGGGTCGGTAACATCCTGCCAGTCAAAGCGTGTCCTTGCCGGTGCACTGGTGGTAACCTGCGGCAGTAACGGTACCGGTATTGGCGGCGGCTTCGATTCCATAGTGAAGAGCGAGCTTATGCTGCCGTCACCGCTGGCTGCTGTTACCTGGTGGCTACCGGCAGCACTGGCGGGGACGACAAAAGTTTCTGAAAAATTTCCGAGGTTGTCAGCGGAGACAGTAACGGCATAGGTGCTGCTGCCGCCGTCATAGGTGATGGTGACGCTGCTGCCGGGTGTGAAGTGGGTGCCGGTAACGGCAAGCTCCATTCCGGCGTAGCCGGGCGAGGCCGGGCTGGTAGCCGGTTCGAGGATTATCCCGGCGGGGAGAGGCAAAACGGTCAAATCCGCTGAAGCCGAGTTGGCACTGGCATCATGGGCGGCAACCTTGCTGGGTATACCGCCGACATAGATGGAATAGTAGGGTATGGTGATGCTTCCCGTGAAGCTGCCGTAATGGTTGGTGTGCAGGGAGGCCGGGGTAGTGGCAATACTGTCTGAGTCGATAGTGACGGTTATCTCGGAGCGGTAAGCAAAGCCGCTGCCGCTGACCTTTACCGGTCCGTCGATTGTCTGTTCTGACTTATCCAGCGTTATCCCGGGTCTTACGGTAAAATCAGCCCCGGGCTTGTTGCCCGACTCGTCGGCGGCGGTTATGGTGTGGCAGCCGGCAGTGCTCTCCGGGACAACGATGGTACAGAAGAACTTGCCGTTGCTGTCGGTGATATCATCACCACTTATTATGTCAACTTTGCTATCATCATACTCAATAGTGATATTTTCAGCGGGGCGCATGTCCTGACCACTGATGCCGACTTCGCTACCGACTGTACCTTCCTCGGGTGTTAGCTCGATTTCGCCGCTGGAAACAGTGAATTTTACCGCTGCCACAATGTACTTGTCGCCGCGGTAGGTGGCGTAAAAATAGTAGGTGCCGCTCCATACCTCTTCGCTATAACTGCCGTCGCTGAGTTCGCCAGGGATTTTAAAGGAGTGGAGCGAGCTGAAATCACCGTGTTCGTCAATCGAAACCGGGCCTGCCATTTCGTAGCTGGTAATCTCGCTGGATAAACGGTCATCGACACTGGCCTTGTCTCGGGAGAAGTAGATGCTTAGCTTGGTATCAGCATCGAAACCATAGCCGTCAATCTCGACAATGTCACCTATCTCACCCTGGCCTGCGTCTAGGGTCAGCGTACCCTTATCCGCAGCATAAGCGGGCATAATGAGAAGCGCTGTCAGCAGCCAGGACAGGATAGCGCCTGACGCCAGCGAGGGAAAAATGCCGTATCGCTTCATCGCCTTTCTCTATTCCCGGGCCGTAACTGGAGTGATGATAAAATGTGGCCTGGTGCGCCGTTTCCGAAAGAATCATAGCGTGTGCCGGGACATACGTCAACCTGTTTCGGGGGGGCCGGTTGAATGGTTATATGGAAGTGGCCTTGCGGGGTACTAGAGGTATTGGAGAACATATGCTCCATATAACTAAATGGCGACCCCGGGGGGATTCGAACCCCCGATCTCCACCGTGACAGGGTGGCATGTTCGACCGCTACACCACGGGGCCATTCCGAATTACCTGCTAAAGTCTATCAATACCGTCGGGTTGTGTCAAGCTAACCAGATTGTTTTGGTACGTATTGTTTGTCCAATCTATTGTATGCTATAATAGCTTACTAAATTTTTTGGGGAATAAATGGTAGTTAAAAAAACAGCGGAAAAGGAAAAGGTTTTAGGGACGGGCGACATACCACAGCGCGGCTACGAGTTGATAATGGTCATCAGCCCAGAGGTTGCCGATGAGCAGTTAGGGGCTAAGGTCGACGAAGTTAGCAGGTTTATCACGGAAAAGGGCGGCGTTATCGCTTCTGTGGAACAATGGGGTAAACGGAAGCTGGCCTACCCGATAGGACGCTTCAGGGAAGGCAATTATGTACTGAGCAGATTTGACTCTAAGCCGTCATTGTGCAAGCAGTTGGAAGCCAGCTTGCGGATTTCCGAGGATGTGTTGAGGTATCTGCTGGTAAGGTGTGGCGACTGAATAGCGGGTGAAGCTGTCTTCGAAGGATCTGGAGAGGAAAAGGAGTACTGAGGTAATGGCAAGCGTAAACAAAATGATAATCATTGGTAATCTTGGTAGCGAACCCGAGATGCGCTTTACTCCGAACGGCAATCCGGTGACTTCTTTTCGTGTTGCGACTAATTGGCGATATACTACCAGTCAAGGTGAACGCAGGGAGGAGACGGAGTGGTTTACTGTGGTCGCCTGGAATAGACTGGCGGAGCAGTGCAATCAGTTTCTGGCTAAGGGAAGGCTGATCTATGTCGAGGGAAGGTTGCGCACACGCACCTGGGATAGTCAGGAGGGCGAAAAACGTTTCCGAAATGAAATTGTGGCTGATCATGTAACATTCTTACCCAGCGTAGCGGCAGCCTCTCTTCCTGAGGAGGGGATGAGTAGCATCGAAGGCGTTGAAGTCAGCCCGGAAGATATTCCGTTTTAAAGGAAAATAGTTAGAGAGGAATTGATAGGTGGTGGCCGAACGACAATCAAATAGATTCGATAACGGGGAGAGGCGAAAGTGGAGCGGGTCAAAATATGCACCCAAGCGAAAGGTCTGTTCATTCTGCGTCGCTAAGGCTAAGACAATCGACTATAAGAACCCGTCAAAGCTGCAGCAATTCGTTACCGACAGGGGCAGGATTGCGCCGCGGCGTAAGACCGGTGTTTGCGCCAGGCATCAGCGGACTCTGGCGATAGCTATCAAAAGAGCGAGACACTTGGCCCTGCTGCCCTACGTACCAGCCCATTTTCGTCATGCGACCGTTTAGGTATTGGCTCTTGCCAGGTTCGTAGCGAGGACACTTAGTCCATAACTCCGGTCGGCAGGTAATCATAGATACTTATTTCTTCGTGCCCCTTTTCTTTTTATCAAGAGAGGGGCATTATCTATCTCCCCAGCTGGTGTGAGCTAATCGTGATTAAGGGCTATTGACCGCCGTGGTAAAATAGATGTATATCGATCGGGATACTTCTCTGGTGATCAGGGTAAGGTTTTTTGAGACAAGAAAACGGTGAGGTTAGATTCTACGCGCCCGAATTTTCCGGGAAGTTGAGTGGGGACTTAACGAGAGGGTTGGCGGGTGAACTATGATAAGTGTTGAAGAGGCGTTGGATAAAGTCCTTAGTGATGTCAATGTTCTCGACGTTGAAGAGCGGCCTATTCTGGACTGCTTGGGTCAGGTCCTGGCCGAGGATGTTCGTTCCAGTATTAACATTCCGCCGCTGAATAACTCCGCTATGGATGGCTATGCGGTCAGGTCAGAGGATAGCAAAGGAGCCAGCGGTAAGACGCCGCGGTTTTTGCGTGTTATCGATACATTAGCGGCCGGTGATATTCCCGGGCGCAGATTGGAAGAAGGTACCGCTATCCGTATTATGACCGGTGCTCCGGTGCCCGAAGGTGCCGACAGTATCGTCAGGTTTGAGGATACCGATGAGGATTTACGATCTGGATCTACTGATGAGGTAGGTATTCTTAAAGAGGTGGAGTACGGATTGGATATTCGCCGGGCAGGCG
>JAQTTS010000170.1 GCA_028710655.1 Dehalococcoidales bacterium | reverse complement strand
ATCGGCAATATGTACCGCACCCCGTGCTGCCTGACGTGAAATCTCTGCTCCGTGTATCCTTACCTCTGCCCTTTTACCTTTTAATACTCCATTAAGGCCGTCTTCCATGGACTTGCTGACTTTCTTGGTTACCCGTCGGCCGCGCATGGCTGCCATGGTAGCCACCCGGCCAATCTCAGCAATTTGATAAGCAGTAACACCCAGGGCGGCATCCAGTCCCATCGGAAGCCGCTTTAGACTACCGAAAGGGAAGTTGGCTGTAAGGTTGAAGGCGGGTACAGAGCTCATGGGACGGGAGAACTCGCGAGTTGGGAACATCAGTGATTCAAGTATTACTTCGCGACTTACCTCTCCCTCTTCTCTTAGTCTTGCCAGCATGGCCAGAGTAACCAGTCCCGCAATAAAGGTGATACCGAACAGAAAATCGTAGCCGATCATACTGACGACCGGAAACTGGATCGAACCGGTTGGGGCGATCCAGGTCAGGGTAAGGTCTAGCTGACGCGTGCTGTAGAAGATAGCCAGCAGACCGCCCAACAAAGGTCCTAAACCGGCGCCCAGATTAGTCGCCAGTGATGAGGCTGCCAGGTAGGAGGTTGCCTCCCCTTTGGGGGCTAGTTTCAAGCCGATGGTGCCTACAGTCAGTGTTACCCCGGCGTTGGCAATGCCGGCAAATATATGCAGGATAAATAACAGGGGGAAGGTGAGGAAGTATCTTTCCGGCATAGTGGTAAATATCCAGCCGAGAATGACCAGCAGGTAGAGCGAGGCACATATGGAGAGGACTACCTTGTTGCCGAATCTATCGACAAAATTACCCCACACCCGCAGGAATAATATATTGAAGCTTTGCCCGGTGATGCTCAGGATAATCACCCACGTTAGCGATAGCCCCAGTTGCTCGAGCATATAGACCGCAAAAAAGGGGACCGCGAGGTTCAAAGCAAAATTCCACGAAAACAGAAATTGTACCAGCCGCTTGAAATTTGTGTCCCTGAAGGGCACCATGAGCCTTTGCCAGAGAAAAACTTGAGGTCCGGTTATCGGTTGCATTAACGGTTCTGGCATGCGTGACATGAAGATGGGACTCAGCAGCCCCAGACTCAATGCTCCGAAGAGAAGGACGTAGGTATAGCCAAAGACAGCACTGCCTGTGGCGGCATGATGAAGCCAGTAGTCAACAAATAGGGCGGCTGCCAGGCTGAATGCGATACCGGTGGCTGTAGCGAAGGCCAGCCTTCTGGAAAAGAACCTCCCCAGTATCGTTTGGGGAACCAGGTCGCGGACCCAGCCATTCCAGGCGGTGTTGGTCGAGGCATGGAAAAGGCCGCGGATAGCCATCAGTGCCAGTAATAGGGATATCGCTTTGTCCCCGGGGATGGCTATGAAGGTCGGGATGAGGGCGATGGGAATCCAGAACGACTGGGCAATAAACCAGCTTATTACAGCTATCGCCTTGCGTTGTCTGAATTTTTCCACGAGAGAAATAGCAGGTAGCTGCAGTATTTGCATCAGGAACGGTAGCGCCGCCAGAATGCCGATTTGCAGGCTGTTGGCGCCCAGTGCCAAGGCGTAAGCCACCAGGAAACCGCTGGTGGTGATGCTGTTAAAACCAAGAGATACGGTGCCTTCCAGTGTTAACCAGCGTAAACCGGAGGCTAACTCCGCCTCGGAAATGGTGGGTTTAGGCTTGAAAGACCGGGGGAATTTCAAGGGAAATAGACCTCAGAGGGATTAAATTACGGCTCTCAACGCTACTGCTTCATCGAAAGAGCTAGATTTGGTGGATCACACTAAGGAGTCACGGTTTTTGGCTTTCGCGTTCTTCTCTTCCACCCCAGCATTACCAGCAACTCTCCTACCGCTGAGGCGTCACCCATTTCATCCTTAATCGGCATGTCAGAGTGGATCTTGTATTTATTCTGCCGGCCTGCTTTAGTTTTTGTAATATATCCCTCTGCCTCGAGATCCATGATGATCCTGTGGGCAGTTCGTTCTGTTACTCCGATATTGTCACCGATTTCCCGGGCGGTAAGATTCGGGTGCTTGGCAATGGTTGCTAAAACCAATCCGTGATTGGTAATGAAAGTCCAATCGCCCATTTCAAACCTCCTAAAAATAATTTTTAAAATCCCCTAAAAAATACTTGACAAAGTCCCCAAAATATTTATAATTCTATTCCAGATATATATTTCTAGTCTTTTATAAGTTGTATTATGTTACCAGAAAAGATATGGGAAATCAAGAGAGGTGACCGGCTGATTAGAGTCGTAAGCTCAACTGGCGGTGATAAGCAGTCTGAGAGGACGAATTACACTAATAATTGTATGGGGGGATTAGTTGAAGCTCCTGCATTTGAGAAAAAATAGCGAATCGAGGTCACTACCGGATGCGGCGCAAAAATATCTTAGGCGGCAGTTTATGCTTCAGAACGAATATGTTGAAAAGCTTAGGTGTTTTGAGATGGATGGTATCTTCCGCGAGCGGCCAGTAAAGCGTATCCGTGTCTTTAACCCTGCCCTGGCTAAAAAGAGTCGATTAGCTATTCGTACTAATTCAGACCTGGAGCTTCATCCTGAGGTGCTGGTCTTTGAGGGACATATTGATGCGGAGGATAAAATCTACTTTGCTGACCGGAGAGCGATGATGAGGAAGATAGAAGAATCATAGGCAGCGCCGGTGGAATACCAGAGTTATTTAAGTATTTTATTATTATAGAACGGGAAAAAGGAGATAAGAAACAGATTGAACACATCAGCAAGGGCTATTAAAGACCGGTCGGTAGTCAGATGTAAAGAAAGGTCGGATAGAGCGGAAAACAGCGGGGGTGTCGTCGAAGACGAACCTCCTGGTAAAACCGACTCCTTAGACAATTGCGTAGAAGAGCCCCCAAGTAAGACCGCCACCAACAGAGACAGGTTTTTCGGTAATGTATCGGACAGTACCTGGAACGACTGGAGGTGGCATTTTCGTAACCGCATCACTACTGTTGATCAACTGGCTGGATTTATCCCGCTGTCCAGTAGTGAGAAGGCTCAGATCAAGCTGGTCACCATGAAGTACCCCCTTTCCGTGACCCCTTACTATCTCTCACTGATCAACCCTGACGATCAGGACGACCCGGTGAGGAAACAGGCGATACCGTCTATTCTGGAGATCACTATGGGGATGGTGGGTCTGGAAGACCCTCTTGAAGAGATGAGAGATTCGGTAGTGCCCGGTCTGGTTCACCGCTATCCCGACCGGGTCTTAATGGTGCTTACCGATATCTGCCCTATGCTCTGCCGGCACTGTACCCGTAAGCGGGAGTGGCGGAACGGAGGTTGGGTACGGAATCCTGCCGAGATTGAAGCCATGCTTGACTATATTCGCCACCATGAAACTGTCAGGGATGTCATCATATCAGGCGGTGACCCCTTGACGCTTTCCACGCCTCATCTGGAGGGGGTCATCTCCAGAATTAGGGCTATAAAGCATGTGGAGATCATCCGTATCGGAACTAGATTTCCGGTAGTGCTCCCGCAGCGTATCGATGATGAGCTGTGTGCTATGCTGTCCCGGTACAGTCCGATATGGCTCAACACGCATTTCAATCACTATCAGGAGATTACTCCGGAAGCGGCAGCGGCTTGCGATCGGTTACTCCGTAGCGGCATTCCGGTCAACAACCAGTCGGTGCTCTTGCGCGGAGTGAATGACAGCGTGGCTGCTCAGATGAAGCTGTGCCACGGGCTGCTCAGAATTAAGGTGCGCCCCTACTATCTGTTCCAGTGCGACGAGGTGCAGGGTACCGAGCACCTGCGCACTCCGGTTGATACCGGTATCAACATTATCGAAGGGCTACGCGGACACACCTCAGGGCTGGCGGTTCCTACTTTTGTGATCGACCTGCCTCACGGTGGTGGCAAGGTGCCTGTGCAACCAGACTACATCCTGGCGAAGAAGAAGGGAGAACTGCTGATCAGAAACTACGAAAGACACCTCTTCCGTTACCGAAATCTGAAAGTGTCGTTAGATCCGGAGCCGGCACCGGAGGTGGTAAGTCCTTTAAGCGGTTCTGATTCCGGTCTGCTGGTAGAGACGGGAGCCTAATCCGGGGAGCTAACGATGCGTATTGGTCTGGCCTATGATCTTAAAGATGTGATCAGTCCGGAGGCAGGTGGTCCCGAGGATGCTCTGGAAGAGTATGATTCCGGTGAGACGATTGAGCTGATTAGCACGGCGCTTAAATCAGCCGGTCATTCGGTAGTCAATATGGGCGGGGGATCTGATTTTCTTCTTAATATCCTCAGGGAAAGAGTTGACCTGGTCTTCAACATTGCTGAGGGGAGGGGTAACTACCGGAGCCGGGAGGCCCAGGTGCCCTCCGTTCTGGAGATGCTGGACATACCGTATTCCGGTTCTGATCCTCAGTGTCTGGCGATTTGCCTGGACAAGCCCCTGACCAAGCAGTTGGTTAAAGCAGCCGGTATCGCTACTCCGGCCTGGCGTGTTATTGATACCCCGGAGCAGCTCTCGGAGACATCCTGGGACAGACTAGTCTACCCGGCAATTATCAAACCCGCTTACGAGGGTTCCAGTAAGGGCATTCATGTTGGCTCTCTGGTCAGCAACCCGGAGGAAGTAGTTGAGGTGGTAGGGCGTCTTCTTAAATGCTATCGGCAGCCGATGATGGTGGAGGAGTTCATTCCCGGGGATGAGGTCACTGTAGGTGTAGTCGGTAATACACCGCCTGCAGTACTGGGTATGATGAGGATAGTGCCCAAGAAAAAGGTTGACCATTTTGTCTACTCGCTTGAGGTGAAGCGTGACTACCTAAAGCTGGTCGACTACGAGTGCCCGGCCCGTCTCGAAGAAGGTGTCTTAGCGCAGATAGCGGCATTCAGCCTTAAAGCCTTTACTGTACTGGGGTGTCGTGACTTTGCCCGTTTGGACTTCAGGGTTGGCCCGGATAGAATACCCTATTTTATCGAGGTGAACCCTCTGCCCGGGCTTGGTACATATAGCGACCTGATTATCATGGCACTCAATCTGGGCTGGCGTTATGAGGAGCTCATCGGCACTATACTCGGGGCGGTGGTGAAAAGATATCCGCAGTTCGTGCTGGCTCGGTGAGAGGGTATGGTATCAAGGAGACGTATTGCTGTTGTCTATAATGAGCCCTCCACCTCGCGTTACGATACCACCGGGGAAGAAAAGGCTGCTCT
>JAQTTS010000169.1 GCA_028710655.1 Dehalococcoidales bacterium | reverse complement strand
TGCGCTTTCAATGCATCTAGATTGCCTTTCGCGTCAATAACCCCCGCATCTTGCAGACGCTTGTAAGACAGACTAGCCGGAGATATCGCACCCCTTTGCTGTGCCTCGGATGGCATTGACAAATAATCTTGGTATGATGTGCCTAGCAAACCCCGCTGCTCCGTAGTTAGGTCCTTTTCTTTAACTGCTGCCTTCCAGTCAGCCTCGCTAAGAGGGGCCTTACCTGCCTGGCCTGTTAACTCTTCTTGTGTCGCCGGGCGGCTTGGTACAGCAGCGGGGTTAAGCCGCTTAATGTCCTCTATGGTCATGCGGGAATATTCATCTACCTGCTCCAGTGTAAGACCGCCTGCGGGAATACCGCCTAATGGGCGAGGAAATACATCCCCCTGTAGCCCACCAAACTTAACGAGACGATAGTTATCTTCCGCCTTCCGTACTTTCGCCGCAAGTTCCGGGTTGCTTGCCATTATCGCATCACGTTTGGCATACAACTCCCCCAGCTTCTTATCACGCGCAGCGGACTCCTGGCTTGAGGGATTCATGCCTCGTCCAGATAACCAAACGGGGTCTATCTCTGCGTCGATAGCAGCCAACTGTCTCAGAAACTCGCCAGTATCCACAGTTGAGCGAGCCACAGAAGGGCGTGAGGCTATTGCCCCGCCTGCTACTGGTAGAGGCGCATCAGCAGGGACAATGGGCGGGGTCCCCGCCACAGTCGGATGTCCGCTCGGCTCCGTGGTAGCCGGTTGCCCGGTTACGAGCGTCTGCCCAAATACAGATGGGGGCATAAATCTCCTCGGCTATTTCTCAGCCTTATGCTTCCGATAAAAGAACTTCGCATCTGCTTGAGCTTTGGCCGCAGCAGCCGGGGCGGTTCTAAAAGAAACGTTATGCAGCGCCTGCAAAGCTCTCGCGGTGGACAGCGCATTGCCGCCATGTGCCTTCAGCATCAGACCTCGCCTCTTCTTGGCGGGCATGTCAGCTTCCCACCCGGTATGTACCTTGGGATGGAAGAACCTATCCTCCTTCGGAGTCCGGCCCGGAGCGCCACGGTCCTTAATAAGGAATGTGACCTTCTTGATTTTCCGGCGCGGCACCACAACCCCACCGGGCCGCATGTGCGCATCCCTGTAATGACCTCTCCGTGTTACCCTTAGCTTCGGCATGTTCCCCTTACCTCCTTTTAATTTTACCCTTTTTCTTCCCTTTATTGAAGATGCGGTTCTCGTCCGCAGTTATCTACTCCGTTCTACCCCGTACTCTTTATCCACGCAAGCTCCTTCAAAGGGATAGACAGCGGGCTACGATAGCTCCTTGACCTGGCCCGATGTGTACACACATAATAGCCGTCCTTATCTCTGCCAATGCTCACCCCGCGATACCTGCCGGAGTGCTTACACCAAGTCATCTCCCCAACCTCCAGTTTGGCTATGGGTTTGGTGACTATCTTATGCTTCCATGACATTGGACGTTACCTCTCCGTTATTTCACGTACACGACGTAATTGTATTCCTTCCCCTGATAGGTGCCATGCTGCTTTTTAACCACACGGTGGCCGGGTTTTATGTACCGCCGAGCCTTATCCTCGGCTTCCTCTTTAGTCATCGCCCGCGCAATCGGTGCTGGTAACATAACAAGCCCTCCTTATGCTCCGATATAGTGGTAGTATCCCTTTGACCCGACCTGCCACCCTCTAGGCGTTTGTACAATTTCATAACCGCCGAGATAGAAGGATAGCGCTCTGCCAATGGCCCTGGCCCGGCTTTCCGTCTTGAAGGTCTTCGTCTTAGTCGGATACTTCCAGTTCTCTTTGTCGAACATGCTCTCCGCTACCGCAAGGTCCTTCTTCGGCGGAGAAGATATGCTCGTGGGAACTCTGACATCAATCTCGGTATCATCTGTGGCCCTCATTTTGACTAATTTTGTTCGTGTTCTTGGCATGTGTGCCTCCTACTGTCTGATGCCCATCTCCCGTGGGTTAACGTAGCTTCCCTTCAGTTTGGTAACCCTTATATCAGTAGCGTTAAAGACCCCTTTGAGGTTGTGCTTGACCCTCTTTATATCCTGCTCATTCCAGACAACGGTAACCTGCCGTTTCTTCTTGTGTGGTTCTGACCAACTTATGCTCCACGCCATAATCGTTCCTCCACTTAATTCTTAATTCCGGCCAGTATGTCTACCAACATTACGAAATCAACGTTATGACCGGACAACTCTTCGGGATATCGTCTAATAAAGTCGCACAGCGCTTCTTCCGATATATGCCAAGCAGCGTAACTCCCCTGCTTGGGGACCTTATCCTCCGAATGAGGTGCCATTTCAAGATGGTGCCCGTTGTGTATCCTTCTCGTCACCCATCCGGCATCTACACCTAGAATCTTTGATACCTCACTCAGCGTGAACCAGCCGTCTCGAACCCTTTGTGTCACATGCAGCCGATGCGCCTTGCGCACTACCGCATTCCGAGACATATGCAACTTCACGGCTAATGTCCTCGTTGACAACTGAGTATAGTTCTCCCGCAGATATTCTTCCTCTTCCGGGGTCCACTTTCTGATATTGAGTTTCAACAGACCCAGTCTGGTCAGCCTCTGTCTGACCGCATTGTTTGTCACCCCCAGTTTAAGGGCTAAGACATCAAGCGATTTTAAGGTAAAGGTATATTCCCGCCTGAGTATCTCATCTTCCTCAGTAGTCCAGCTATGGATTTTAACCCACTTCCCATAGCGGAAGATGGTCTCCGGCCAAACCCTTCGCGGCATAACCCTAACGGGCTTATCGGCAACTGTGGCAATTGGAGCACTGCTTGCAGACAACAACCTTACCATCCTTATTCAAGATTTCAACAGGGAAATTCATCTCCCTGACTTTTTCAACCTTCGGCTTCTCATAGTCTTGTTTCACCTTCAGCTACCTCCTAGCGCTTCGCCCTGATAAATATCCAGTATGGATATTCCTTATTGTAGGGCATTTTTACCACCCTGACGAAATACCCTATTTCTCTCAGATGGCGGGCCTCAGCATTCGCCTCGACCTTGCTGCCCCTCTGAAATTGGAGTAGAAACTTCTTACCGTCGAACCTTTTGTCAATTCTGCCACCGGGAAGCCCCCGGCTATAACCATATCTTGTAACTGCTGTAGACACTGTATACACCTCCTTACCACGGGTGTTTCTTACTTCGCCGGAGCACCTTACCTTCAACATTCTCTTTGTGCCCCATCCGTTTGGCGCGAGCATCACGTAAACGAGACGCTAACTTTTTCATTTTATTTGCCTTACTGTTTAATGTTCTCACCCCAAACGGCGTACTTCCATATCTGACCGGGAATAATTCTGGCCCCCCGGCCCCATTCACTGCGATACTTATCTGCCAGAGCCGCCGCAGTACGTTTCGTCTTGCGCTCACCGAGAAAGTGGAACTTCTTTCCGTCAAAATACTTATAAGTTGCTGGCATCGCTACTTTCCTCCCAGTTTCTTCGTTTTGTCCTTCACGATTTTGTAGCCCTTCGGCATAAAATGTGCCTTGCAATACTCTACAGCCTGTTCTCTGGTGCCCTCATACCGACCTCTTACGGCACCCCCGCCACCTGTTAGTATCAACCACTTTGCCATCGCTACTTCCTCCTGCCTTTCTTGTGCCTGATATCTTTATAGGTACGCTTATCTGTCTGTTTCGCTCCACATCCACCCCAAAGATATCGCGGAAGTACAATCATCTACCTCTCCCCCTTCTTCTTCATTCTCACCCAGACGGTATAGAAACCATCCCTATCATCCGGCCCGGTAATCTTGGCAGATACTCCGGGTTCTCTTACCCACTTGGCCGCTTCCCGCTGAGCCGCAAGACGCGAGCCATATCTTTGAAGCCCCTTGTATCTCTTGCCATTGATAACTTTGGTCGCATCCATGATATGCCTGGCTTTCGGCATACTTACCTCCTTACGCTTTACGAAGTTCGTTGGCTCTAATCGAGAACGAACCAAACGACTTCCCGAAGTTTACTGTGTACCGGATATGTGGCCTCTTCGCTCCTTTGTCCCACGCCTGTATTGGGCGATACGTAATCGTGCCAATCACATCCGTAAGGTCAGGGGCGTTCTTGGCTGCCTTCGGAGTCAGTTTTACTTTACTCCCAACGCGACGCATAGTTATTGCCATTATTTACCTCCACGGGGCCTAATACTTGTCCGTCCGCATAGATTACATTGCCAGCGTTGCACTTTTCGGCGATGCAATAACGTCCCTTTGGACCAGACCTTCCCGGATTTTATCAGTTTACTGCTCCCGCAATGCGGGCATCTCAAACTATTATCAACCATGTATACACCTCCCTCTAAAGATTCAGCCACTCCAGATGCGTACCAACAAAGTATCGGTACACTCTGGTCTTCTTACCCTTCAAATTGTAAATATCACTGACATCCCGGTTAATAGCAGACAAACCCGCCTTGTATTTCTTCGCTTCTCTAAGCGTCCTGAACTTTTTCCCACCTATCATAGTGCCTCCTTCTTACCGCGACCCCATAATTCTGGGCGGCGGCATCTCATGCCCCGATGCTCGCCGTTTCGTGCCACTTCTCTTTGTAGACTTCTTCGGCCACGGCACTTCCATATGAGGATAGCCGAAGGCCGGTCCCCACCGCAGAGCCTCGGCAGTGGTTTCCTTCGGACTCAAATCAATCTCTTTGGTTGTGCGCTGCTCTACATTATCGATGAGCCAGGTCTTCGCCGTGAAGGTGCTCCACCAGAGCCTCTTCACTCCCATATCCCTGATAGCCTTCATATCGCGCTCGGCGATACGTCCCTTGCGTATAAACTCTACTACGTTACCATCGGGAAGCTGGCCATAGAACAATTTCATGCCCATGGTAGCCATGATTTCCCGGTTCGCCTTTTCTGCCGAGTCGCTGCTGCTGAACACGTCACCATCCGATGGGAACAAGTTCCCTTCCGAGGTCTCACTGAGGTTCCAAACACCACGGGACAGGTTCTCCCCTTTTTCTTCCACGGACTTCATGTATATTGGTTTGCCGAACGCCATTCTCTCTGCCATATTCCCTACCTCGCTTTCACAATACTCGGTGTCACTGACTTTCGCGCCTTGCGGATGCTAACGTTCTGCCCCCTCATAGGTTGAGTCCCCTCACCACTACCAACCGGTTTAGGAAAAATTACCCGCTCTTCTGAAGGGACACTCCACCTGAACAGGTATTCCCAATCGTCGCTTTCACTATCTAATGCCCC
>JAQTTS010000005.1 GCA_028710655.1 Dehalococcoidales bacterium | reverse complement strand
GGTTAGGAAGTAAAGAAAAGCGGGTCACGAAAATGAAACTTCTAACTAAAATCAGAAAAGCAGACACCACCAGGAAAACCGAAATCTGGCAATCCCTTGATTTATCTAACAATGAACGTGACCAACTAATCAGAGATATGGTGCTGTCACTTCCGAGGGGTTCGTATAAATTACACGACAGGCAATACGGAACAAACCTTATTGATAAAATGTACGAAATATACGGATGGATGCCGTCAATGCTCGTATCTGAATCTACTATGCTCGGTTTGCAAGCCTTATATCCAAACAAGGTATACGCCTCATTCACATTGGGGCTGGATGCCATAGAAATCAAATAAGGGGGTAGAAAATGAAATGCGCCGATTGCCCTGTCAATGATGGTTACTGTGTATTTGTTAGCGAGACACGGAAACGTTGTCCTATTCCTTTGCTTCGTGAGCGGAGAATCAAAGCGAAGTATGACCGGACACCTACCTATTGCCCTAACTGCCGGATTTACGTACCAGCTAACCAACCATGCCATAACATTGGACTGGAGGTAAAGTAAATGAACAAGCAAGTAGTCATTGATACTATGAAATTGGCTTACCAATATCTTGGGAAGGCTATATCAGACGGGGAACTTGCCAATTGTGCCATACCAGTAGAAACAGCTTTCAAACGAGTGGGGCTAGTTTTAGCCGAGTTAGAAAGTGGTAATAGTGAATCTGGTATAACCAAGCCACCATCTACAGGTGCAGAACTTATTACACAAGAACGTGAGAGACAAATGTCAGTAGAGGGTTGGGATGCACAACATGATGCTGCACACCTGAAAGCAGAACTTACCCAAGCTGCAATCTGCTATGCAGCAGATATAGCTGCTAAATATGAAACTCCTAAATGGAGAGATGAATTAAGGTCACTTGCAATACACTTCTGGCCGTGGGACAAACAGTGGTGGAAGCCAACGCCGGACAACCCAATCCGACAACTCACTAAAGCGGGTGCTTTGATAGCCGCCGAGATAGATAGACTTACGAGGTTAGGGGGATACCGGAAAGATAGAGCGAAAATTGTTTGTAAGTACGAGGATTGGGACGATACTACAAATCCACGCCTATGCCGTTGCGCAAAGTACGAGGGTGTTGATTGTGGTAATGTGCCCGATGATGTTTCCGGTTGTCCCGATTTTGAAATAGGGCATATTCCAGAAGTCTGCCACGATGACCCTTACGAAGTCCATAAGCAGATTAAGGGGTGACCCCATGCGGGGTAAAATAGATACGAATACAGGGTGGTTACGAGTGGTTGAAACCAGACCAGTTAGCTACGAATGGTCAAACCGATACCAGACCATTTTAGCTATGGCGGTTAGACCACTGAAAACCAGTCTAGCCTTGATGGTTAGCCGGATAGCCTTTGGGCTGACCATGTTTTTAAGGCTGGTTGTATCAGGGGGAGGGTTACCCCCTACCCCCCGACCCTTAAGACTAATAAGCGGGGGAGCGTATTTGCTAGGTGCGTATGTGCTGGCAGTAGAAAGCTTGTATTTGCTGGAAGTGGGTGCTATTGAAAACCTGTAAAGAGCTAAAGTGTGTCTGCTTTACGTGCCTGATAGAAAAGAGGCATAAATCACCTTGCGGGCTGTGTCCTGGGAGAATCGCAGAGCCGAATTGTACGGGGCGTACAGTCTGTATAAAAGGGGATAAATGAACATCTTGAACTTGCCCGACTGGGAAGTCATTGAACTTAAAGAGAGTGAGTACGATTACGCCATTCATGCCAAGTACACGCCGGAGCCTCAAGCCTGTATCCGATGCGGGGTTATCGGGCAGCTATACCGGCATGGAGTCAAGAGGCAACGATTCATGGACTTACCCGTTCACAATAAGCGTGTTGGTCTAATCGTGCATCGCCAAAGATACCACTGCCGAGCCTGCAAAAAGACCAGTTTTCAACCACTACCGGATATGGCTGACCACCACTCGTCAACTAAGAGGCTGTTAGCCTACATCGGCAAGGAATCTATGAAGCGCACCTTCGTGGGTGTAGCCGATGATACCGGAATACATGAGCGGACTATCCGGCGTCTATTCGCCCTTGAGGTAGCCCGATTAGAAAGCGAAGTCCACTTCGAGACACCCCGTTGGCTTGGCATTGATGAAGTCCACCTTGTAAGAAAAGCCAGATGTATTCTGACCAACGTGGAGCAACGGACTGTCATTGATATGCTGGCAACCAGAACAAAAGACGTGGTTAGCCGCTACCTGTACCGGATGCCCGACCGCCAGTACATCGAGCTGGTGACTATGGACATGTGGCAACCCTACCGAGACGCTGTAAGGGATGTTCTACCGCAAGCCACAGTCGTCATAGACCGCTTTCACGTTATCCGGTTAGCCATTCAGGGCATGGACACGATACGAAAGGATACCAGGGCACACCTTACCGCACGTCAAAGCCGGACACTGAAGCGAGACCGCTATATTCTGTTCCATCGCCGGAGCGACCTTGACGAACAAGACCAGTTCATACTTGACCTGTGGTTGGGGCAGTTCCCTATGCTTGGCAAGGCGTACCAGTTCAAAGAGGACTTCTGTGACCTCTGGATGGTCAAGGACAGGCAGGAAGCCATAGAGCGGTATGAAACCCTCAAGGCGAACATCCCGACCGAGCTACAGCCCGCCTACAAGCCTTTGACAACGGCTGTGGGTAACTGGAAGGGCGAGATTTTCTCATGGTGGGAGCATCCAGTCACCAACGCCTACACCGAGGCGATAGCAGGGCTTGTGAAGCTAACCAATCATACTGGCAGGGGTTACTCGTTCAAGGCGATACGGGCAAAGTTGCTTTACTCCAATCTACCAACCTTTCACCGCCCTGTTTTTGACCGCTCATTGGAGGAACGACCGCCATTCATAACGCTGGGAGAAATTAAGAACTATGGAGTCAAGTTTTCCACACTCTACGAGAATTTAGGGGAGGTATAGTTTTGAATGAACGTTACACATCAAACGCCGGAAAGCCCTTAATTCGACGTGCTGGGTCCCCCAGAATAGAGAGAGGGTATTTGTTATCGGACATCTTGGAGGAGAATGTGGATGCCAAGTATTTCCTCTCCGAGAGGATGATGGAGTATATCCAGAAACACTTGGACAGGATTCAGTCGCCAACTGCATTGATTCAAACTACTGGAAAGGGTGGCTAGATAAAGGTCAGCGGACGATGGTGGCGCATACAGCTTTCAAGGGTGACATTTGCTTCTATGATGAAGCGACACCGACAATATCAACCCCAGCGGGTGGTGGTCATCTGCCTTATGTTGGTAGGGTTGGTGGTGGCGGTTTCTCCGACAACCGAATCTGTAGTGATGTCGCTCCTACTCTGATGAGTTGCACTAAAGGGGATGACGGGCATCAGTCGGGTATTAGTCATAGGAATCCGATTGTGGTGCATAAGACATCTGGTCAGACAGTGACGGTCAAGTACGACGAGACTGGTTGCCTCCAGGCTGGCGGTGCTAATGTGAGGGACAAGGTTCCGAACGTGCTGGTCGCAGAGACGGCGTATACTAAGAGTAACCGCCGGGATAGTCGTGTGAAGCTGGCTGACGCTACCAGCAACTTGGACTCTGGTCATTCGTGTGCTGTTGCTGTGCCATTGCCCGATTCTGCCATGTCCCTCGACCAAGATGGTTACCTCCGTCTCACTGGAGCGAGACCCAGAGATGAGAACGGGAAGCCACAACTATTGCCGATTGGTTACCGTCGCTTCAGGCGCCTGTTGCCTGTCGAGTGTGAACGCCTGCAGGGGTGGCCTGATTACCATACGGCACTCGGCCTCTACCGTTCCGCTGATGTCCCCAAGTCAAGGCGCAACGGTCAGGACTTCGTCCTCCAGCCGGTGTCAGACACACAGCGTTACCGCATGACGGGCAATGGTGTCACGGCTGACGTTGTCCGTGAGGTTGTTCTCAAGATGATTGGTGCGGGGTGCTTCGGATGACCCCTATAATCGCCTATAAAGCAATATCCAGTACCAGCTTCTGTAACTCCGTATCGCCCGCCTGTACCACAACCGACGGCGGAGACCTCCTCAGCTGGCTGCTGTTCTCGCACACCACTACCTGCGCCACATGCATCAAGGTAGCATGGGACCTGGACGGCTTTGTAGCCCTCATCCTGTCCCACATCCCCGATAGCGCCCGTCAGTCCCTGATCCGTGACAAGCGGGTCCGCCATGGGGCGTACCGCCTGTTCTATATCCCTTCCAAGGTATTTTCAATCAACAAGAATGGCTCGGAGTGTTCGTTCTACGACCTCTCCCAGTATTTCCCGGGCGAACCCGAGCCGGAGTCCATATCCGGTATCCAGGAAAAGGCCGACTCACTGAGTTCCGCCCTGGAGGGGTTGGGGATAACATCTCCAACCACTCTGGCAAGCCCTGTAGCGGTTGCCGGGGCGTCTGCTGTCCTCCGGCAGTATGATACCACTATCCCTACTGTCTTTGACGCCCCGGAACCGCACCTGGATGCCTACGAGCTGGCTCTACAGTGTACTCCCAGGGAGTGGGTATCCAATTATCAGGTAGGACGCTGGGAGCAGGGCGAGCTGTACTCCTACGACATATCCAGTGCCTACCCGTATCACGCATCGCAGCTCATCGACCTGCGTGATTGTGAGTTCCACAGGTCAACTACCATGGATAGCACAGCCTACTACGGCTTTCTGGTGGGTGACTTCACTGTTTACCCTGACCATCCTCTCGCCTACTGCTCCCCGTTCATCACCGACCGTGGGGACGGTACTCCGGTCAACTTCGTCGGTACAGCATATGACTATCCCTGCCTGCTGGATGAAGTCCGTACCCTATACCGGCATGGCATGGGTGACTTCAATCTCAAGCATGGCTGGTTCGTAAAGCCGTACAACGGTGTCCGTATCAGCTTCCCTTTACAGAAGCTCATGGCCGGACTCTATGCTTCTCGGTCACAGTCGGAGCTTACGTCCTACATATCCAAGCGCATCATGAACGGGCTTATCGGCAAGATGCTGGAGACACGCAAGGACGCCGGCGGCAACGTCACCGGGTATGGTGAGTTGTACAACCCTATCTATCACTCAATCTGCACTACCCGTACCCGTCTCCAGGTGTTCGACTTCATCACGCAGCATGGGATATCTAGGCCGGAGCTGGTGTTCATCGGCGTGGACGGCGTGAAGGCTACCAGGTACATCCCTCTCCCCAATCAGGCGCCGATGGGCAAGTGGCGCTGTTCCGGCAGTGAGTCGGCGGTTGTGCTGTCTCCGGGGGCGGTCATAACACCGAGCCGTAACTTCAAGCGGGTCGGGTACGCCGAGTTGATGGCCGAGTGTTATGCCCGACCCAGTGCTTCCAGGCTGGGTGTGAACAAAAGCGACCTGATTGACCTGCGCAGGTTGTGGGTGAACCAGACCAGGGTGTTCGAGGGGTTGCCCAAGACGGCTCGGGAGTTGGTCAGCAGTAGGTTCTTGTCGAACACTACGGAGATGTAGGGGAGCATGGGGTGTTGACAAACCATAAACAGTGGTATATACTTGTATATTATGGCCTCTATTAAGTACTGTCCTCATTGTCGCTCCAGAAAGCCACTGGTCAAGGCCGGCAAGAGTCGCGGCTGGGCTGGCTACGAACGTCAGCGTTACCTGTGCAAGTCCTGTCATCGGTTCACCGTGAACCCGCTGGACGATAAGGAGCACCAGTAGTGGTAAACATTAACCCCAAGGCGTTCCAGGACGAGCCACTGTGTCATCGCTGTTTCGAGGACGCTCTCAAGATAGGTTCGTCCAAATCCGACGGGCTGAAGCCTCATGATTTCAAAGAGACATCTATCCGTTTCTGTGTGGACGGTCTGCTCAAGTGGTATAAGTCATTCGCCAAGCACTATGGTAAGTCCTCTGTGTTCGTGATGGTCCGGGATGCAAGCTGGTGGTGGGCTTCGTTCTGCGGGACCGACCCGACTCTTACTAAACTGGTCAAGGAATACTATGACCTGCTTAAGGACATAACCGAGAATACGGATTATACTGATTTAGCCGAACGTATGGATGAGACGTTTCGCACCAAGGAGATAGGTCGCGGTGGTAGACCGTTCAACATCTCTATCCCGTTTGAGTGCCATGGGATTATCGCAGATTGTGCTACTGCTATCGGTATGCCTTTTGCCATTTTCTACCAGTTGGGTTTGGCGAAGGCATTATCCACTAACCGGAATAGCTTATATGCAAAGTGGGTCACTAGTACGGTTAACCCGCTTTTTGATGAGGTTATGGGTCACGCAAAATCTCGGGCAAAAGTGTATCGAAGGATAAGAAATGACATGGCATTTAGGGATGCCGAGGAATCGGAAAATGAATAGTGGTTTTTGTAGCGTGGTCAAGGCTAGGTTTGAGCCTATTCACGCTACTACGCTACTACGCTACTACGCTACTTAAGTAGAATGTTAAAGATATATATAATAATAAAGGGGTGCGTTAGATGCCAGTACCCAAAGTAGTTAACCACCAAAGGTTGACGATTATAGAAGCACTAGGTGGTAAGTGCTCTTGCCGAGGAGATAACTGTTGGCATGATGGTGGTTGTGATATTACGGATATCCGTTGTTTGCAACTGGATCACATTAACGGAGATGGGGCTGCCGACCGTAGACGTATGAAGTCAACTGGGTTGGTGAGCTATTATTACCATCACTTGGACGAGGCTAAAGAGAAATTGCAGGTTCTGTGTGCTAACTGTAATTGGGTTAAGCGCCACAATAATCATGAGGTGCGTAATGGTGATGAAGTGTTGTCTCGTTCGGTAGTCAGTAGGGTATCACCGCCCGATAGGTTCAAGCGTTCTAGAACTGGTGTCCGGTACGTGGTGATGGGCAGGCTGGAACACATTCCAGAATATCCAGCGTTCGTCGAGCGGGCTAGAAAGATTATCATGATGACGGAAGACGCAGGCCACGAATCGGTGATGAATATGCTACAAGTTCGTGGTATCGCTGAAGTCGCTAATAAACCGATGTCATTCTTTCTGTCCTATGCTTGGGGCAAACAGAGTTACTACGGTAGTAGTTTGCATAGTCTTTCCCGTTTTCTTGGCGAACTGGGTATCACGTTGAACCATGCTGAGGAGATATTGAGCGAGGTGCATCAATGATAGTTCAACCGACCAACTGGAACAGCATAGGACAGCCGGTACCCCTGAACCGGATAGAACACGCTATCGTCTCTTCCTTGTCCGACACCGATTGCAACTGCCTGTCGTTTTCCGGGGGTGTTGATAGTTGCCTACTCCTTGCCTACATGCTCAAGTTAGGACGCAAGGTCAAGACATTCACCATCACCTGTTCAGACGACCATCCCGATATTGAATACTCTCATCAGGCATTATCGCTCTTCAAAGCGTTGCTCCATACCGATATCGCGGAGAGCCACTGGTTTGTCCGTCCGGGGTTAACAGGAGATGACCTTGTGGTTGCTTTCTACTCCATTATTGCAAATAACACGGACTCTATCATCGCTGGTGATGGTATTGACGAGTTCCTGTGCGGGTACTACCAGCACCAGGCTAACCCCGCCGAGGAGACTTACTTTGACTTCCTAATGCGATAGCCAGAATCAATAAGTGGATTATATCGGTGAAGTAGGGGGGCAGATAACAATGGCAAGACGTAAGATATCAATCAACACAGCTGTAGAACTGGCTGGCAAAGCCGGTCTAAATCTGCGTAATGACTACTTCGTGTTGTCCTCGTCAGAGGTAGACAAGGTACTTGGCATTGCCAAGGTATACGGGTACCGCAAACCTAAGAGCGCCAACGGTTCAACCGCCCGTTATTTCTGGGCGTTCATGCAACGGAATAGCTAGTCAGAAGGAAATAGACGATGGCAAAGTACACAGTTAAGAAGAAAGTTGTGAACGGTAGTACCGCTTGGCTCGTACCGAGTCGTAGAGACCCTACAGGGTACGGTTTTGGGACAACTATTCACCGGAGCAGGGCAGACGCTGATTGGCAAGCGCAGCACAACAAGAAACTTGATGCACAGGATGACAAGCGAGGTGCTGAGAGAGTGGCTTATGCACAGGAACAGGCTCGTGTTAAAGCCAAGCATGATGATACGAAAGGGTTTGCAGACAGGTATAACGAGCCAACCAGAAGCCGTGTAATCAAGATACTACGAACTAGTATACGACTTAACGGTGTCGTGGATAGCAGGCTTAACCATATCACGAAGCTGTTAGCCAAAGGATATAAGGTGGTACGGGTAAGCGGAAAAAGGGTGCTACAGAGCAAGTCTGGTTCGTATTTCACTGAAAAAGATATAACCAAGACAGGTATGGATTTTGCTGCTTATTCGCAAGGGAGGAAATAGCATGTTGCTAAAAACGAGGATAATTAACGGTGTCTACTATGTACCGGACAGTGGCTATCGTACCAAGACGGAGGCCAAGCAGTATGCAGCACGTCTCAGGAAGGAGGGGGAAAGGGTTAGAATATTCAAGTTATCCCCGACCAAAGACGGGCGTACCTACTGGGTTTACGCTACACAGGTACGTATGATGCGTAAGAGCAAGCGTGGGGGTAAATAGCCATGCCAAAATACGATGTCTGGTTCACCGTCCGTGCTCCAGGTGGGAGAATCGGTCTCATGGAGACGGTATCCGCTCCCAACAAGGATGCTGCCAAGACTGCTATCCGCGGGACGTGGTACGGGGAGGCGGTGGAAGTGAAGCAGATTAAAGGGCATAAGGTGAAGAGGTAATACTGCTATGAGTAAACAAGCGTGGGTCGTTATCGCTGTTAATCCTGCGGGTAAACGGGTTGTGGTCAGCCGCAACACGGAGTCCGCAGCGTTGAAGAAGGCGCATGAGTGGTTGGGTAAAGGCTATCTCAATATTAAAGTGTCAGGGTCGTATGGGAAATGACCGACTACCCGTGGCTACCACTATCCGAGATAACCAAGCACGAACCCGAAATGAAACGGCTCGGGGTATCCAAGGTCGCCAGAGCACGGGGCGGTTTCATGTGGTATTATAAACAAGCTCGTGGCAATCCAGACTTCATGAGTGCCTACTGGAAGATGCGGAGGGTAGCGTTCATAAAGAGATTTACGGAACTCTGGAAGAAGTACAGAACCGAACGGGTAAAGTTAGCCCTCATCGCTTGGGCCTATATGCCGAAGGGTGAGGTTAGGGGGAAACTAAGATGACGAGCAAAGACAAATATTACGTGCAAATATGGGCTGGTTCGGCCACGCGCAAAACGGGGGAGCCATCGTTCCTTGAGGTTGAAGGAAAGCCTGTGCCAGTTCCAGGTGCCGATAATGCTGACCTGTTCTTACACCGCTTTGTCGCGGATATCGTGGACGGCAAGCCCGTCTATGGGGACTATTATAAAATAAGTTCTGGTGCTACTGGAATGGCCGCCACGGGTATCGGCACTAAGAGGGAGGTCATGGCGGATGTCCAGCAGAAGGGCAAACCACAAGCTATTAGCCGACTTGTGAAAGACTATATCAAAAAGGGTGAGGTATTGAGTCCTCGTTTTGTAGGAGTTCCGAAGGGGCTTTCCGTCAAGAAAGTCAAAAGCGGGTACGAGGTAATCCATACCAAGTCGGGTAATCGCCTGATGCCGTTCGCATACCCCGAAAAGGAACTGGCTACCGATTTCGCTCGTCGGGCTGGTCAAGTCGGCGTGGACTGGACACGACCATTCCCTGAGCTACAGAAAGAGTCTGAGAAGATAGCAGACCTTATCCGTGGTGGTGAAAAGCCGGGGATGTTCGAGAAGGTTCTGGATATGCCGACTACTTTCCCAGAAACGTCGAGTCGGAAGCCTTTGAAGGATATGTCTAAAGCCGAGCTGAAGCAACTTCGCGTGATATTGCATATTCTTCCTGATGGAACGTTGGAGATAAAAGAGAAGGGTACTGACAGCCTAGAGCGTGGGGTTGCGTCATGGAACCCACCTAACCGCCCTGACATGACCGAGAGGAGCTGGGTTGGTGGCTACATCATGAATGAGAATGTTGCTGACAATGCCAAGAAGTGGCTTGATGCGGTCGCCAAGAAATATGACCTAGATATGGGCGAGATTGTAGCAGATTCGTGGCGTGGTGGCGGAATGAGGCACAAGGAATCCCCGTATGAATATACAACGAACACCTTTACGGGTAAGGTAAAAACGACTGGTAAGACCACCGACCTTCAGGCTATACACGATACCCGTTCTTCTCGCTCCCGTGAATCCGATGAGCGACAATCCAATGCCGATACCATAGAGCCAGACGACCCTCGTGTTGAGCAGTGGGTTCGTGATCAAGGGCAAATGGATGTCGTTGGCGTAGATACTCCCAGAAAGGGCAAAGGCAAGAAGGGTTCCCGAAAGGTCAGGAAAGACTCTGGTAAAAGGGTCGGTAAGTTGGAGACACAGTTGGGCGGATTGCGAGGTAATCGGTAATGCCTATCCGTCGTCCGTCAATCACAAAGAAAATCGGCAAGCACAGATACGCTCTCTATGCCGACCGACCTATGAACAAGGACGAAGCGGAGAGGCTTGCACGAAGATTACGCAGGAAATACGATAGCGTTCGGGTAGTGCGACCACAGACCGGATGGGTAGTTTATCATTACCCGCAGTATTTGGATTAGAGATCAGGAGGAATAGGAAATGGCTAAAACTAAGCGAGTTAAGCTACCAGCCCCGCATGTGTTCACGGGACAAGAGGATGCTGAACTTATCGGATACTTTCATCTTGCGAAGACAGCACTTGCCTCGAGCGATGCGGGTAAACGATATAATCGTCTTGTCTGGTCTGCTATGCAGTTCAATCGCAAGCACCCGAAAGTGAGCCGGACGAGAGCATATATCAGGATAGATAACTTGACTAAGAACTAGGGGGAGGGAGTATTAGTGCTTCAGTAGCACAACCACCTTCCTCAGCAACTCCGACACATTCCTCTTCCTCGCCAGGAACACTAGCGTCCGTAGCCCTTCAAACCACAATCGGGGGTTAAGCAGATAGTGCTTCCCCCATCTTTTCTCAATAGTAAAATGGCGGAAGGCATACTCGTTCAGGGCTTCTAGCTCTCCGTAGGAGCAGTCGGTAGTGAGGTTCATCTGGGCATGGAACGACCAGTCCTCCAGTCTCTTATCCTTATCTACTAACCCTCTCTTGACTGCTTCCGCATACATCTCCGTTCCAGGAATAGGGCTGGTTATCCCGAAGCCATAAAAATCCAAATCTAGCTTTTCAGCGAAGTCCAACGTCTCCTGTATCGTCTGTTTGGTATCCCCCAGAATACCCAGCATAAAATATCCTGTGACGTGGATTCCGTACTTCTTGGTCAGAGCCACTATCCGCTCCACCTGCTCCAGAGTTATCTGCTTATGGACGGAATCCAGTATCGCCTGATTGCCCGATTCAATCCCGTAGGCAATACCTACGCACCCACTTCTAGCCATAGCCTGTATCATTTCCTCGTCCATCAGGTTGACCCGTCCGTTGCAATACCAGACTATATCAGGTAGCACGTTCTCCAGTCGAGTGCAGAAGTCTAGCACCCTTTTCCGGTTGACCACGAAAGTGTCATCGTTGAATACGAACCCACGGATGCCGTAGTAGGCTCTCAAGTCCACCATCTCGCCGATTATGTCTTCGGGGCTTCTGGCGTACCATCGTGTGCCACAGGCTTGACGATCGCAGAACGAGCACTTATACACACAGCCACGACTTGAGATGAGCGTAGTGGACTTCATCTTCGGTACTTTTATCCCGAAAGTCTGGAAGTGGTGGGTAGAATATCTCCCCATATCCAGTAGCCATCTCGCCGGGTGCGGGATGCTATCCAGGTTCTTCTCCGGCTCCCTCGGAGGATGAGCCACTACCTCGTCTCTATCTTGGTAAACGATACCCTTGATGAGTTCTAGCACTTCGCCAGTCTCGATAGCCTTGACCAGCTCCACGATCGTCCGTTCGCCTTCCCCGACCACGGCGAAGTCCGCACCGGACGCTATCAGTAGTTCTTCCGAGTGAGTAGTGGCTAGTGGTCCTCCCAGAATAACTGGGGTGTACCCGTCTCAAGGCGACCACTCATCTGTTCAAGGGTAAGACGATAAGGCTGACCCCGAGCGGGTTGCCGACTAGGAGGACAGGATAATGACTCCGCCAAGTTTATCGTTCACTTTTCTATTGGGAATAATCGGGATTGTTCTCGCTATCGCGCCTCATAGTGGCTGGGATGGGGTAGTGTATCGCTCTATCGGTTTTGCCTTACTCCTTTTTGGATTATGGCTAGATGGAAAGGTGGCAGGGAGGCACGCGAGACATGGTTAGAGTGACCGATAGCTGGAGCGTCCTAGGAATTACTCCCGGATCCACCGAGCAGGAAATCAAGAGTGCTTTCCGTAAAAAGGCTCTCAAGGTACATCCCGATGTCGGCGGTTCCGATGCCGAGTTCAAGGAACTATATGCAGCATTCGAGGAGTGTTTGTATTCCGTTGAGCCGTACACGGAAATCAACCTCAACGATATTTTCAAAGGTACCGGGTTGGCTGACCTGTTCAGGAAGATGAATATCAATGCCTACGCAGATTCTTTTGACCTCAGCTCTCTTCTGGTTGGCATGAAAGTGTGGTTCACCTTCGACCCATCTAGTCCTAACTACCACTACGAGGATCGCCAGGAGACGAAGGTGCTAGAGGATAGAGGAAATGGTTAATGGTTAAGAAGATGGTCAATATCCGTCTGGATGACTGGGTATGGCATCAGGCTAAGGTGTCTGCTGCCAAGGACGGTTGTACTCTCCAGGAGTGGTTGACCCTGCTCATCTTGCAGGGCAAGCAGAGCGATCGTGTGAAGGTCGTACATAACCCGACTACAGGTAGTGATTACCCTGTTCGTCCACATCTCGCCAGAGACGGGAAGTAGCTAAAATAGTCTGCACGACGCATATCACACCAGCAAAAAAAGTTCCCCAGACCCCTTGACAAAGTGGGCGGTGTGTGCTATCATAGTGGAGTGAGTTGGTGGATTTGTGTGGGCGGGCAATGCAGGCAATAAAGAAAAATAAGGGAGGTGTGGTAATGGATAGACGGGATGTGTTGGTGATTCTGATAGCAGTAACGGCGGGTGTACTTGGTTTCCTCGTGTCGTCGGCGACAACCGACCTTGGTGTAAATCCTCTTGTGTCAGAAACTGAGCAGGTGGTCGGCGAGTCCGACTACGCACCAGTCAGTACCGATACGTTGCGCCTCGAAGACAGGTTCGCCAATCTCATGGAGTCCCTGTCAGACAACGGCACGTTGCGGTACGATGTGGACATCGAGGCAGTGTTACACGAGTCAGACGACCTGCCCGACACCGTCACAGTCACGTTGCGGCTACGGGAAGGTCAGGCCGTTTGGTAGTTATGGGGGATAGGAGGGGCAATAGTCATGGATGATTTCGATAGTCTCAAGTTGTTCTTCATCATCATAGCCATCGGGATGATTATGGTTATAGGCATCTCGATAGCGGGGTTCTTCTTCTACGAGTCTGAGACATTCACAGCCACTGTGACCAGCATCGACTACTTCGAGCGTGGTGGGTTATCCAGTGGTAGTCAGGCCGTTGTTAAATTCGATGATGGCCATGTGTACTCCGTGGGTTCTGTCCCGGACGGTTTGCGGGAAGGGTACGAGTACACCATAGAGTACCGGAAGCCGTCTGTTAGCCTTACTGGTGATGGTATTCGCCTTGTCGTCCTGTCTGAGAGTGGAGGTTAGGGCTATGCGGAAGCAAGTTAGCCCCAAGAAGACAGATGGCTATTGGAATTTCACAAGAGTCATGGCTTGTTTTTGTTTGTCATTTATTATTTTTGGTTTCACGTTAGCCGTTATTGGGATAAAAACGAATGATACTTCTTCCCTTGAAGCAGGAATTGGTACCCTAGTCCTTAGTGGTGCTTGGGCTTTCCTAATGACGACTGGGCGACTTTGAATTTGAATAGGACGGTAATCGACAAGACATGTGGAGTCTGGTGAGTTAAGGAGGTTAGGGCTATGTTGAGCAGGGATGATGGGTTCCTGTTTGGTCTATTCGTATTCGGCGTCACGGTGATGCTTATGTGCGTTGGTCTGTTCCTGGTTTTCGGGAGTATGCTCGGGTGGACAGAGGAAGTTTATGCGGGTACTGAGTACTTCTCGTCAGTACAGGAGTACGCCGAATTCAAGGATGTGGTTGTCGGCACTGGTGCTGATGTTGTTAAGATTGATGTCCTGTCTCCTGCTCTGCCGGTACTGGTTGACTTCATGGTAGTGTGTCCTCCCGGGGCGGATTTTCCGTATGGCAGCAACACCCACGATACGGTGATTGTGGGTGCCATGCTTGTTGTCGTAAGTGGTATTGCTATCGTTGTGTTTTTACGCCTTGTTTTTACGCACGCTGAGGGGGTTAAGTAGATGAGAAAAATGACAATAGCTCTGGGGTGTCTGTTTCTGGTCGGCATCGCCATGTCAGCCTTGAGCCTCTATCACTGCTCAACGTTCGACGACAACCCTATCCTAGTCGGGTACGGGTACAGTGGTAAGGTGTTGCTGACGCATGACGAGTACGAGCAGTTCAAGCTGGTGGTAGCTCGGGATGACGTGGCTATCAACAGCCTTGAGGTGTTCAACTAGTGTTGCCTGACCTGAGTACCGTCGGCAGTTGATGCCGGTAGTGGGAGGCTGGCAGGTAATCAAGCCAGCCTCCCCGGAGACCGTGCCACTTGACAACTCCCCCTATCCATGCTAAAATGCGTGGGTAGTTAGGGACATGTGCATAAAGTTTCTCACCAAACTGGTAAGGGCGTTCCGGGAAGCACTGGACGATATGGCCGAGGACAGGGCGGCTTCCAGGAAGCAGGCGCTTGAGACCAAGCTGGCTATAGAGAAAGAGCTGTCAACCTTGACCGAGGCCAGAGTGAAGGAGACCGAGGCACTGGCCAACATGCTGACAGCGGAAAAACATGTTATCGAGGCGAAGGCAGGGACAGCCGGAATAGCCGGAACAGCTGGAACAGCCGGGAACGGCAAGAGCAGGAGGTAAGAGCGATGGCGGCTCTACTGGAACGGGTAAAAGCAAAGATGCGCTCCGTGGACAATGCACTGACCAAGGAGGAAAAGGCCGCACGGGAAATCCGCAAGGCAACCACCCGTGCCGAGCTGGAGCGTGCCCGAGCCGATCTGCGCGCCGCCCGCATGGAGCGGCTGACCAAAGAGATAGAGGCGCGAGCTGCCCTCGAAACAGCCAGAGCCGATCTCAACCTTGCCAAGACACGCCAGATAGAGGCGAGTACCGCCAAGTGGGGTGCCCGGAGAACCCGTATCAGCGCTCTCCTCGGGGGAGCTACTACATCGGGAGCAGCTAAAACCACAGGGAGAGCATTAGCCAGGACTGCTAAGTGGCTCTGGGGCGAGCAGAAGCCAACCACGACCAAGCGTCGTATTGTCCGTCGCAAGCCAGCGGCTACCAAGCGGACGACAACTACCAAGCGGAAAACTACTGCCAAGCGAAGGACGACTTCCCGCAGGTAACCATCATATCTGCTACATCCGTTGCGCACGAAGTACCCTGTCGTCCTGTGTAATGCAAAAATACCGACTATCCTTGTAGATTGTGTGTAATCCCTTGAATAGCAGTCACTACCCGCCGTTTTTTGCGCCACAAGCCACCACAGGTCGGTTCTACGGCAGGGAGTAACCGGCAAAAACGACCAATGCTGCTACTCCTGCACCTTACCGGGTACTCCCCATACCGGGTCGTTGGTTATCGATGCCTGCTGTCCTGCGTCGTACACCAGTAGCGCAACGATAAGAGCTATCGTAACAACCATCAGGCACAGGCCAATCACGATGTCCTTGGACGGCCTGCGTTTAATCTTCATGCGGCCTCCTGTATCATCGTCCGTAGCCTCTCTGCCGACAGCCACTCCCGGTTGATGTCGCTGCCGTACTGGAACCCGTCCGGGCAGGGTATGCCAGCCTCGCCGCCGTACTCAACAGTGTCATCGACCCTCCAGAACGGGAAATCAGGCGTTATCACGAAGTAGTCGCCGAACTCCAGAGTGCGCCTGCTGTCCTCGGGAGCAATCAGTAGCTCATGCAGCTTCTCCCCGGGTCGTATCCCGGTGACGGCAGTCGGTACTCCGGGGGCTACTGCCTCGGCCACGTCCATAACCCTTGCGCTTGGTATCTTGGGAACGAACACTTCGCCGCCCCGCATCCTTTCGATACAGCCGATGATGAACCGTACTCCCTGCTCCAGCGACAGCCAGAAGCGGGTCATCCGCTCGTCTGTTACCGTGAGTCTCCCTTCCCGCTTCTGCTTCTTGAACAGGGGAATCACGCTACCCCTGCTCCCGACGACGTTGCCGTACCTTGAGCAACTGAACATCGTGCTGTGCGTGGCATAGGAGTTGGCCTGCACGAACAGCTTCTCGGCCACCAGCTTGGTAGCGCCGTACAGGTTTACCGGGTGTACCTCCTTGTCGGTGCCGATGGCCAGCACCCTGCCGACGCCCTTGTCCAGTGCCGCGTCAACTACATTGACGGCTCCCGTGATGTTGGTGTGGACTGCCTCGATGGGGTTGTATTCGACTGCCGGAACCTGCTTGAGTGCGGCGGCATGAACCACGATATCCACTCCCTCCATAGCCCTCCTCAGCCGGTCCCGGTCACGTACGTCGCCGATGAAGAACCTCAGCCTGTCGTCATTGAACTTCTGTGCCATCTCGCTCTGCAGGAATTCCCCTCTGGAATATATCCTCAGAGCATGCGGCGAGTAGTCACGAAGGACTATCCGTGCGAATTCCTGACCGAAGCTGCCAGTTCCGCCGGTTACCAGTATCGTCTTGTCTCTCAGCATTGTCAAATTCTCCTAGAACCTGGCATCTCTTTTAATTGCATCGTAGTTCGCCGTAATCCAGTTGTAGGCCATCTTGATTCCTTCCTCTACGGTTGTCACCGGATTATACCCGATGATTCTTTTGGCTTTTTCGATGGAAGCCCGGCGTCTTACTATCTTGTCCCAGTCTCTTCTGGGGGTATAGCGGACACCCTTTGTGTTAGCTGTGAGATTATTCACGATGGTGGCGATGTCGCTCACCGTAGTTTCTGTCCCGGATGCAATATTGAAGGCACCTCCAACCGCCTCGGGTACTACGCCCAGCAGTAATGTGCCTTCAACGATGTCGCCGACGTACGTAAAGTCGCGGGTTTCATGGCCTGTGCCGGTGACTGTGAGAGCATCACCATGCATAGCTTTCCACAGGAAGTTAGGTATGACGTTGCGGTATGCCCCGGGGATTTCTCCCGGACCGAATATGTTGAAGTACCGGGCAATGGCTACTGGCAGGTCATATCGATTATGGAAGTAGTTGCAGTACAACTCGCCCAGCAGTTTCGTAATCTGGTATGGTGTATCGAGGTACAGGGATACGAAGTCTTCCGTCAACGGTAACGGAGCCTTACTGCCGTATACCGAACACCCCGAAGAAGCGAATACCACTCTCCCTACGCCGGACAGGTGGGAGTACTGTAACACCTTGATGGTTCCCTTGCCGTTGACGTCGAGATCGGTTTCAGGGTTATCCACCGAGTTCTGGTTGGCGAAGTGAGCAGCCAAGTGGAAGACACAATCCACCTTCTGTGAGAATGCCCGTTTCAGTACCTCATCATCAAGTATGCTTCCGCGGATGAATGTTACGGCTGGTCCTTCAGGCACATTCCACCGGGCTGCGGCCGAGAGGTCATCCAGGACGATGATTTTTGCGGAGTCGGCTTCTGCCAGTGCCTTGGTGAGGTTGGAGCCAACACAACCGGCGCCCCCGGTAATCAATACGGTCTTATTGCGGTAGTTTTTCAGAATCTCACGCATCTATACACTCCTTTAATATTTTCTCAAATTGGTCAGAGATAGTCCCCCAGCTCGGGATAGCGTACTTCGCAACACAAGCTGTGACGGAACCATGCTTTACCGCCCTTGCCTTGTCAACCACATCATCGGGGGAATCGGCGTACAGCACTCCTTTCCCGAACTCCGCTACAACACCGGGTAGCCTCGTAGAAACCACCGGCTTACCCATGGCAAGGTATTCGTATACTTTTATGGGTACAATATTCTGCATTATCTTCTCGTCGGGTGCCGCCGGCAGTATGCAGACATCGGATGCGGCGATGTATTGCGGGATTTTATCGTAGGGTTGCTTGCCCAGCACAAGCACGTTGCCTGCATTCGACCCAGCCAACACAGTCAGCCTGTCATAACTGTCTCCGTCGCCGACTACGATTAGTTTGATACTATCGTCGCCAATCTCCGCCATCCTTTCTATGACCTTGTCTAGCCCGGAGAACCTGTAGAGCCATCCCATGTAGAACAATACACAATCGGTGTCCTTGAATCCGTATCTCAGTCGGGTCTCCGATCCGTCCACCGACTTGTTGAAACGCTCATGGTTAATGCCAGCACCCAGCACATCGACTTGGCGTCCTCCAATACGGCGGATATATTCGGCTAGCTTACTGTTGATAGCGAGTACCTGATGTGACTTCGAGAGGGTAATCTGTTCTATTGCTTTACCCAGCATCCTGAAGGGACCGAACGGTATGAGGTCATGCAACGTATCAATCCAGTAATATATGAAGGGCTTGCCGAGGCTGCATGCCAGATAACTATTCAGTATCCCGAACCCTACTATAACATCCGGGTTGAAATCCCTTATCTGTTCGACGAGTTCCTTCCGGTGGGTCACAATCAGGGATAGGTAGTCCAACCCGGGGATGCCTATAATCCCTGGCCGTATCACTGTGACATCAGCACCATCGTATATCTTATTAACGTTGCGGAATACCATACGCCTCATGAGCAGTCTCAACTTATGGCCGACTTCGTAATCGATAACCCTTATCTCGTGGCCTCTTAACGCCAACAGCTCGGCCAGGTGGTGTTGCTGATGCATGTTCCGTTTCAGCCAGTCGGATTCTTGCATAAACAGGATTCTCATATTCCCATGTCCTGCATCATCCACGCTATTGTCGCCTGGATTCCGATATCGAGCGTTATCCTGGGGTCGTGCTTGAGGTCGCGCCTGATTTTTGAGAAGTCCATGTGTTTTACCTGCGTGGTAAACGGCTCGGCCTCCTTGTACGTGACCATATCATCGCCTTTTCCCAGGTTCATCAGGATGAGATCAGACACATATTTTATGTCCTCCTCCCACTCCTCCGCACTGCCGACATTATAGACCTCACCGGGGATGAAGTTATCAACTATGTTAGCGAATGTCCGGCAGGTATCAGCCACGTAGTCGAATATCCGCCTGTGTCCCAGGTACACCGTATATGGTATGTTGTTTATGGCTTTGTATATGAAATTGGGTATCACTCCCCTGTACGGGCTGTAATGCTCGTGCGGTCCGTAGGCGTTTACTGGTCTGACCCTGACCGTTTCCGTGCCGAACATACCCGCAGAGTTGATTACCTGCATCTCCCCGACCCACTTTGTCATGGCGTAGTCGTTCATCTGCTTTATCGGTACTTTTTCCATGACATCCTCGCTCATCTTGCCGGTATAATCCCCGTATACCTCGGCGCTTGAGAAGAATACCATGCGGAACCTGTGTTTCTCCTGTAACCGGATTAGGTTCTTGGTCCCGACGACATTCGTCCGCCAAAGGTTTTCGTAATAGTCCTCGCCGTTCCACCTTCCGTACTCTGCGGCTAGGTGATACACGTAGTCGAACCTGTGCTGGTCGAATAACCTCTCCAGTTGCCTGTACTCGCGGACATCACAACGCACATAGTTGTTCCCTCCATGATGCGTAAGGTCACATACCCAGACTTCATGCCCGCGCTTCTTTAGTTCCAGCACAAGGTTTGTCCCGATGAATCCCATGCCGCCGGTTACCAGTATCTTGTTCAACTGCCTCCTCCTGTTATTATATCAACTACCCTTTGGCCAGCTTTACCATCGCCGAATGGTTTTTGCCAGCCTGTTCTTCTTTTGAGCATGATGTCGGTACATTCCAGTATGCGTTGCGACGATGTGCCGGACAGGATATTAGCCCCGACATCGATGGTCTCCGGTCTCTCTGTGTTACTTCTCAGCGTGACGCAGGGTACGTCAAGCGTACAGCATTCTTCCTGAACGCCACCAGAGTCAGTCAGTACGAGCCGGGCGTTATTTTCCAGCCACAGGAACTGCAGATAATCTACGGGGTCAATCAGCGTGAATCCTGGTTTCATGTCATATTCGTTGATTTGCCTTCGTGTGCGAGGGTGTATGGGGCACACTACGGGCATGCCGTACTCGTGCGCCACCGTACTGATTCCGTCAATCACCATCCTGAGACTGGAGGGATTGTCGACGTTCTCCTGACGGTGCAGGGTCAGCAGGAAGTATCCCTTGGGTTTGTAGCCAAGGTTATCTACGGCGAGTCTTATGTTCTGCTGAACGGCATCGACGACGGTATTTCCGGTAACGAATATCCTGCCCCCGTCAATGCCTTCCCCGAGCAGGATGCCCCTTGATTTTACTGTGGGTGCGAAAAGGTAATCTGAGCAGTGGTCTACCAGTATGCGGTTAATCTCCTCGGGCATGTTTCGGTCGTAGCTCCTGAGACCCGCTTCGACATGACCGATACCTATATTCAGCTTGGCAGCGGTCAGCGCTGCTCCCAGAACACTGTTAGTATCCCCCTCAACTAGAATAATATCGGGCTTCTCACAGAGCAATACCGTTTCCGTACCGGCGATTATCTTGGCGGTTTCTTCGGCATGTGAGCCCGAACCCACACCCAGATTGTACTTTGCTTGGGGTAGTTTCAGTTGTGCGAAGAACATCCCGTCCATGTTGTAGGAGTAGTGTTGCCCTGTGTGAAGGATGAAATAGTCTGTTCCCCTGCTCTCTAGTTCTCTTATAACTGGGGACATCTTTATTATCTCTGGCCTGGTGCCAACCACGACTGCTGTTTTCATTGTGTTCTCCTGAGTTTCCGGGATATCGACATCACCGTATACAGCTTCCTGATTAACCGTATCTCGTTGCCTAGAGTAAGTATGCGGAGAAACACATGGGATATGCCGAACAAAAGACGCAGAAGGGTAGGGTAAGGTACAAACTCCCGGGACAACGCATACCGACAAAATTCATTATACAATTTGTTCAGTTCTTGTGGTCGTATGGTACGCAGGTCAAGTACCGATTTGGCGACATAATTAGTTGAGTTCTGGCTGCTCAACATTCCCTTGTCTGCGCAGACAGCATACAGCTTTGTGCCGGGGAACGGGTAATAGTAAAATACCGCCAGCTCGTCGGGTTTTACCTCCCGGTTCAACGCAATCGTCTCTCTCACCATATCCGCCGTCTCTCCTGGGAGCCCGACCATGTTGTACGCCCGTGTCCGTATCCCGGCGCTGCGTGCAGTTGTGAATGCATCCCTGATTTGCTGGTTGGTCATCTTGCGATTGAGTACCTTGCTCCGCAGCTCCTCGCTGCCTGACTCGATGCCCATCTCGATTTCCCGGCAACCGGCATCCCGCAGACTGACCAACAGCTCCCTGGTGGCCGACTCAGCACGCAGGTTGCATGCGAACGGGATACTCATCTTTCGGGGGTACTTCTCGCAGAACTCCAGTACCCATTTCCTGCTCAACCCGAAGATATCGTCGGCGAAGCTGAACTGGCGTATCCCCTGATACTTGGCGGCGATATCCGACAACATCTCAATCGTGTTGTCGACGCTCCTGTACCGGAAATAGCGACCCAGTCCCTTCTGCTGTTTCCGAAGCGCATGGTTGCTGCAGTAATAGCAGTTGTGCGGGCATCCCCGGCTGCATATCACAGCGAACGCTCCTCCCCGGCGAGCCATCATACGTTCGTTGTCAAACAGGCTGTAATCCGGGAAGGGCAACTCATCCAGATTGTCAATCAGATTGTACGGTGCGCATCTCACTGCCTTGCCGTCTGTATCCTTGAACCAGAATCGGTTATCGAGTACAGCGTGTTCTCCCTCTCCGGCGCACACCATGTCGACTCCCGATAGCGCCAGCGTTTCCTCCGGGTTCAGGATAGCGTGTACTCCGCCGCAGACAACGGGTATGTCGCACTCGGACTTTATCCACTTGCTCCACTGCGTCACGTAGCCAAGCTGATTTGACATGACAGTGAAACCGATTATATCCGGCTTCTCACGCCTGATATCGCTCATCAGCCTGTCCCGGGTCGGCGTCCTCGTGATGTGGCTCAATGATGCCTTGTGTCCGTCCAGCTTCAGCACGCTGACCAGTTGTGCGATGCCATGGTGGGCTCCGGGATAGAATCCGGTGTTGATATCGGGATAGATGAAGTGGTACTTCAATTACCGTCCTCCGAGCTGTTCTCCAGCCTGCTGATCCTCTCTACGATGTCGTCCAGCATGCCCAGTATCTTATCCTGTTTCTGCTGTATCCTGCGCAGGTCGGTCACCATCGGGTTGCGGTGCTTGTAGGTCTGCTGGACGCTGAAGGCTACTATCGACGGTATTATAATCTTGTAGAAGAACACCATCAGCAGCAGGATAACGACTATCATGCACCCTACCAGGTGGCCTACCGTGAACCATGGCAGGTATGTTCTGATTAGCTCGGCTCCCCAGAGTCCGTAGAGGGTAGTGGCTACGCCAATCAGTGTCAACGGGGCGTAGATTATAGCTGTCGTCTGGTACACGTTTATAAGTGCCCCGATTCTGGGACTCATATTCCTCTGGGTAGCCAGTCCAGCCACTACCTTACCGAGTACAGACAAATTCACGCCTCCTTCATATCGAACAGGACTTCGCTCACGACAC
>JAQTTS010000168.1:4783-5294 GCA_028710655.1 Dehalococcoidales bacterium | reverse complement strand
CATACTGTCTTACAACTGAGGCTAAATGCATAGGGCTCTTGGCAATGTTGATTCGTTGGATTGCATAACTAGGTGCTAATGAACAAAATGAGTAATTGTTGAACATACAAGACTGCACGTTACCGAGAAAGGTACAATCGGTTAGTCCTCCAGCAAAAAATGCAGGGCTGTGACCTACCTATATTTTATAAGTGATAATCAGATGAACAGTAATTTCTCCAACAGCAAATAGAAATTTCAAACATCATAATGCGATTAGCACTAGCTTTTACCAATTCCGAACATCTTGGTGTCCTACAGTCTGATACTCAGGGGATTGACTATATCACCAATACTTGCTTAAATAGAAGCAGTCGCTTAGAAGTGAGGTAGCGTCGGAATGAATAGAGCGTTTTTACAGAGAATACTCAGCAGATTGTGGAGCAGTGAGAAGGGCATTATCCTTATCCTCGTCCTCATCCTGCTGGCGGTGGGCGGGCTCACCATCGCACCGATGCTGTCCCATATGAGC
>JAQTTS010000168.1:0-4773 GCA_028710655.1 Dehalococcoidales bacterium | reverse complement strand
GGACTTAAGGCCGGCCAGACCTACGAGAAGAAAACCGACCGGAACTGTGCCGCCGATGCCGGGGTGGAGCACGCACTGTGGCAAATAACTCGGGAACAGCGCCTCCCCGAGTTTCCCAGCGAGCAAGGCGACCAGTGGCAGTATCCGATCGAAGACCTGAACGGCAAAAGCATTACCGTGACTATAGCGTACACGGGGAAGGATGCCGAGGGGAACGATATCTACAAAATCAATTCTGTTGCCAGTGATGACAGTGGCAATACCGCTATTGAGTCCTACGTTGCCTTCGGCGGCGGCTTCGCCTTCCTGCTCGATAACGCCATTACCAGTCTCGGCGACGTGACCCTCATGCCTGGAGTAGTGATCAACGGAGATATTTGGTATAACGGGGATCTTTCATATAACCCCAAACAAGTCACCATTAACGGAGACTCATCAACCGAACCGATACCCAGCTGGCCCAATGCCGAGTATTTCTCCGATTATTACCATGAAGACGTGGATGGCCTGACCTGTGTACCTGCTGGCTACAGCATAAACGTCACCGGTGGCACCGAAGCCAACCCGATTCTGATCGGGCCAATCTGCTCGGCAGGCAACTTGACCATCACCGGGACAGGAGGAGTAGCCAGGCTGGAGGGAACAGTCTACGTCGGCACGCAGTACAGTAAGGTAGGGGACTTTAACATTATGCCGAACTGCACCCTGCAACTTAACGGGCAGACCATCTTTGCGGAAGGGAACATCAACTTTCAACCAAACTGTACCACTTCCGGAGAGGGATGCATCATCGCAGTAGGTGATGTCAACTACCAACCCAATATCAGCGGCGAAGATTTTGTGGCACTTATGTCCATAGAGGGGACGGTTCACCTGCAGCCCGGTAACGACTTCTACGGATGTCTTATTGGCGACTCTTCGGTTGAGCTTTGGCCGCACACCTCACTCAACTATGTTGCCCCCACCGAGGGAGGTATTAACTTTCCCGGTCTTGATGATGACAACTATACAGGATATGAACTCACAGTTCGCACCTGGGAGACCAGCTAGAGAAGTACCCAATCTTTAAACATTCTCAAGTTCCCTCTAAAAACCACTCTCTTAACTAATATCATAATAATAACGTTATAATTCACATCTGATTTGCACGATAGTCAGTTTTGTTTGCGATTAATTCAGGTATACCAGGAGACCTTTTACACAATATAAACTTTTGCTATGCCGGTTAAACCACCTGGATATCGTGTCCTATATTATACCTTTTATCACCCGGTTTACCTCTTTCTTCAGCCCGGTGATATCAAAGGGTTTGGGAACACAGGGGACTCTTGTCCCCTTAAGAAACTCGTTGGTATCGGTGCTGATCACATCTCCGGTGATGAAGATGACCCTCTTCTGCAGGGAAGGGGCTATTTCCCCCAGCTCATCGTACAGCTCGGCACCGCTTAGGCCGGGCATCTTGACATCGGAAATGATAAGATCGTAACCCTGCTCCTTAATCATCTCAAGGGCCTCTCTGCCGCTGCCTGCCGTCGTCACGTCATAGCCCTCGCCGCCGAGCACCTTCTTCAGGAACGCCAGTATGGCCGGCTCATCATCCACCACCAGTATCCGCCCCCCGACGGCCTTCCCGGCTGCCTCGACCTCCTTCACCCGCTCTATCTTCTCCTCCTCCGCTACGATGGGCAGCTCGACAAAGAAGGCGGCCCCCTTGCCCTCCTCGCTCTCGGCATACAGCGCCCCGTTATGCTCGGCGATGATGCCGTGGGCCAGGCTCAGGCCCAGACCGGTCCCCTCCCCCACCTCCTTGGTAGTGAAGAAGGGGTCGAATATCCTCTCCAGGTTCTCCCCGGCGATGCCGGGCCCGTCATCGGCAAACGATATTCTTATCCTGTCGCCGGCCCGCTCCGTCCTGATGGTAAGCCTGCCCCTGCCGTGGGCCTTCTTCATCTCCGCCTCGGCATTGACGATGATGTTGAGGAACACCTGCTGGAGCTGGCCGGCATCGGCTACCGTCCAGGGCAGCTCGTTATCGAGCAGGGTAATCACCTCGATATTGGAGGTCTCCAAGGCGTACTTGCGCAGCGCCAGGGTGCTTCCGATTATCTCGTTGATGCCGGTGCGGTTCCGTACCGGCTTGTGCTGGCGGGCGAAGGTAAGCAGCCCCTTCACGATGCCGGCTACCCTCTCGGCACCGCTGTGGATAGTCTCCACGTCTTCCCTCAAGTCTTTGGGCAGGTCCTTCTCCATCAGAAGCTCGGAGAAGCCGACCACGCTGGTTAAGGGGTTGTTTATCTCATGGGCGATGCCGGAGGCCATCTCGCCGATGGACGCCAGGCGACTGGTTATCTGTGCCTTTTTCTCCATCTCCCGCTTCTCCACCTCCGCCTTTTTCTGCTCGGTGATGTCGGTGACGTAGCCGTGATGGTACTTGACCGCTCCTTCTTCATCCCTGACCAGCACCGTGTGCTCATGCACCCACTTAATCTTACTGTCCCTGGTCACGATACGGTACTCACCGATCAATATCCTCTGCCCCTTCCGCTGTTCGGCCCTTTTGTTTTCCTCAATTATGCGAAGAACGTCGTCGGGGTACAACATGTCCCTGAACAGCTGCTTGCCATCCGTCAGATCTTCAGCGGAATAACCCAGCAGGCCGTATACGTTGGGAGAGGCGTAGTCGATGGGCCAGCCCTTAGTAGCGAGCCATTTGAAGACCACGGTGGGGCCGCTGACAAACAGCGCACGCTCCTGCTCCAACTCCTTCTCCATCCCCTTACGCTCGGTGATATCACGGACGATGGCGAGTTCAGCAGGCCTACCCAAGTATTCAATTACACCGACACTCAATTCAGCATATACCTTGCTGCCGTCCTTACGAACTAGAACCGTTTCATATATGTCGGGGGACTGTTCGCCTCTCATCCTCCGACTGTAATAGTCTACTACCATCGGAAGGTTATCAGGGTGGATATAATTCAAAAATGGTGTGTTTATTATTTCGCCAACAATACCACCCCACATTTCTGCCAGTCGTGAGTTGGTAAATTTAACTAGTCTATCTTGTATGATACAGATACCATCGTTAGCTCTCTCCACCAGAGTTGAATACTTCTCTTCCGACTGGCGTAGCTGATCTTCTGTCGCCTTCCGTTCAGTGATATCTCTGGCATAGATAACATTAGCGTGCTCTCCCCTGTACGTCGTGTAGGCGCTGGTGAGTTCAAGAGGGACCTCAGTACCGTCTTTTCTGATAACGAGCATTTCGAAAAGACCGGGGATAATCTCACCTCTCATCTTCCTCCGGTGCCTTTCTAAAGAGCCGTTGCGACTGTCAGGATGGACCAAGTTGAAAAACGACGTACCAATCAGTTCATCACGAGAGTAACCGGTAATATGAAGCCACTCATCACTAGCGAATACCTGGACTCCCTCTTCCTGGTCAGTATCTTGAAGCATGATGACAGCCTCACCAACTTCTCCACCCAGATTTACCAGAGAGCGATACTGTTCTTCTGACTCACGTAATGCCTCTTCAACTCTCTTGCGTTCGGTCACGTCACGAATAAATATGATCATCCTACCCCCAGCCACCCCAGTGTAGTTGGCACTCACCTCAACATCTACAATCCTACCATCTTTGCATCTATGACGGGTTTCAAAACGGCCTAAGCCAACTTTTCTTATCTCAGCTATGTGTGCTGCCGTTGCTTCAGGTTCCTCAATAGCATCAATATCAGTGATTTTCATCTTAAGTAATTCATCGCGACTATATCCGATTAGTTTACAATAGGCATCATTAACATCTAGAAGTTGCCCCTGCATATTAACAAGACTGAATCCATCTATAGTTGTCCGCAGGATGGTCTGATACTCCAATTCCAGTTCCTTGTGCTTTGTAATATCATGATAGAGCACCTGAAATTGCGGTTCTCCATTCCAGAGCACTTCTTTCCGGAATACTTCAAGGTGGCGGACTTCTCCATTCTTACGGATAATGCTTATAACATAACCATCGGGGACAAATTCACCTTGCTTCCTCTTCCTCTGTCTTTCTTTATGCCCCATGTAGCTTTCAGTGGTATAGCGTTCCTTCGTCGGAGCAGCCCTCAATTCATTAACACTCTCATAGCCATAGATCTCCAGTAATGCCCTATTGGCATAGAGTGTCTCCCCATTACCGGATACAATACGAATACCCAACGGGGAATTGTCTAAGGAATTACGGAAGTTTTGCTCGGCTCTTATCAGTGCTTGATCCATCTGTTTACGCTCAGTTACACCAGTTCAAATACCAAAAACCACGGGGTTATTTCCCAAAGCGGTGTGTACCAGCAACGTACCAATATTCATCCCCATCTTCCAGTCCTCCGATGCTCGTAAATAGTATCATGGCTGCTTGCTGTCCTTCTAGTGATTCGTAGATTAGGCACAGATGGTCGTGATCTCTAAGGCTCTCAATCTCATCAGCTAGTGACAGCTCAGACCTTGTTGAACCAACCCACACTCATCTCCAGAGGGTAATCCTTGACTTAGTGTCATACGATTCTGTAATCTTCTGACATACATCATGGACTATCCTAGATTAAAAGCTCTTCTCCTATGAAAGTCAAGCTACCTTACTGTCAATGCTTGGAAGTAGATTTCATACTGTCTTACAACTGAGGCTAAATGCATAGGGCTCTTGGCAATGTTGATTCGTTGGATTGCATAACTAGGTGCTAATGAACAAAATGAGTAATTGTTGAACATACAAGACTGCACGTTACCGAG
>JAQTTS010000167.1 GCA_028710655.1 Dehalococcoidales bacterium | reverse complement strand
TTTTGAGCAGCCTTAGCGATATCGGCATCGGCACAAATCAGCACTGGAGCGTTACCCGAGCCGACCCCTATCGCCGGGGTGCCGGAGCTATAGGCAGCTTTGACCATACTGGAGCCGCCGGTAGCGAGAATCATGGAAACACCGGGGTGATTCATAAACATAACAGTTTTTTGCCGGCTGCTCCTTTTTAGGACAGGCTGTACCAGATCCACGGGTGCACCGTGCTTTTCCAGAACACCACGAATGATATCGCAGGTCTTCTTACCTACACCCAGAGCATCACGATGACAGCTTAAGATAAGCGAATTTCGTCCTTTCAGACAAATCAATGTTTTGAAAACAATTGTCGATACGGGATTTGTTACCGGAATCAGACCGAAGACAACCCCTACCGGACAGGCAATATCATGAACACGGGCCTCTTTATCACTGAGATAACCGGCGGCAGGACGACCCAATATTGCCTGAAATACATCCAGGCTGGCAAAGCGGATCTTGGTAACCTTGTCAGCAACAATACCCATTTTGGTCTCAGCGACTGTATCCGCGGCTAACTGCTCGGCATTGTCAGCGACAGCCTGTGCAATTTCACCTAATAAAGCATCCACCTTTTCCTGGGTCCACGAAGCAAACTGCTTCAGTGCCTTCGTGGCACGAGCTACGATCTCGTTAGTATCCTGGTCGATGTCTCCGGCAAAAATGTAGCCCGCTACTTTATCATTGGCTACCCTGAGTTTCTCAATCAGATTCTGGCCCATAGTAGTGGCTATGGTTAAAGCTATTCTGGGGTATTTCTTACATATCTCATCATAGCTCTGTTTAGAGAAATAACGGGCTTTGACATCGGTATGGGCGTAGGCAGTAGCCTCGCGCGGTTTATTATCAATCAGACTGAACTCGCCAACGAAAACGATGGGCTCCAGGAAGCCTATAACACTGTCGGTATCCGTCTCGGTATTCCTTACTTCAAGACGAACCGTACCCTCATCAATGATGTAACAGCCTTCGCCCTTGTCTCCCTGATGCATAATGCAGGTATTCTTGGGAAATTGTACCGGCTCAAGATACTTTTCCAAGACGCCACCAAGCTCATCGGCCTTAAGTATGTTCAGAAATGACATTATTAATATACTCCCTAAGTATTTATTACCTGCCTGTTCGAGTGATACTTTTTCTCATCGTGAGACGGTTCCCGGCTACGCTGTCAAAGCTATAGCTAACCTCATCCATCAGCTTCTTCATAAAATATATCCCCAAACCGCCAATCCTTCTTTTCTCAAGGTCAGCGTCCAAGTCCGGCGGAGGTATTGCATCCGGGTCAAAGGGTCTTCCCCTATCATTCACAGTGACAACCAGACTATCTCCAATAAGCTCCATTCCCAACCTGATAAGGCCGGTTTTCTCCCCGTAGGCATGCTTCATTACATTGGTGCAGGCTTCGTCCACCGCAAGCTGAACTCGATAGATACTGGCGGGGTCAGCACCGAACCTTTCCAGCACCTTCTCGACAAAATCGGCAACGACAGGCAGGTTCTCCACCCTGCTGTCAATCTCAAGCTCAAATCGTGGTTTTTTCATCATAAGGCCCTTTGTATTCATGCTGTTCTTTGAGCCTCTATTTTTCTTGCTTGTAGCTGTTGATAGCTTCCTCCATCTTATCAAACATCTTGAAGAGCTGGGTAAATCCTGATATTTCAAATATCTCCTTAACGTAGGGCTGGAGGCCTGCCAATATGATATCCCCATGCTGTTCCCTAGCCTTCTTTAATGCCCCGAGCAATACTCTCAATCCGGAACTGCTGATGTAGTCCAACTGGCCGAGGTCAACCACCAGACGCACCTTTGCTGCGGCAAGTAGCGAGTCTAGTTTTCGCTCAAGATCACTGGCCGCATACGCATCAAGCCGACCGCCCAAACCGATTACATTTACCCCCCCGGCAGTTCTTTCCGAAACCTCCATTATCAATGTCCCCCTTACATATAGATTACTGTGCCGATGTGCCTGATTATATTCTTTCCGCCACCGTCCAATCAATATTCCGGCCGTCTTTCCGTCGGCTCAGCCGATTTACAGCGCCTTTAATACCACCAAAGTTAAGTCGTCAAACTGGGGCTGACCAATCGAAAAGGCAACAACCTCGCTCTTTACCTTGTCGACCAGACTGCTGGCAGACAAATGGCTGTTCTCTACAACCAAATTGATTAACCTTGCCTGTCCGAATTGTTCCTCTTTCGCGTTGATGGCTTCCGTTACGCCATCGGTATAGAAGACCACGGTATCGTTGCTGCCCAGGTCCAGCTGTACCTCTTCCAAATTGATATTGTCAAGGACGCCTAAAGCTATCCCTTTGGCTCCGAGGAGGACAACCCCACCGGTGTTACCCCTGAACAACAAGGGGGGATTATGTCCGGCGTTGACATAGGTAATTCGCCTCTGTTTCAAGTCCAGTAGAGCGTAGAAGAGGGTAACGAACATCCCGGATTTAGCGTCATGGTAAATCAACTTATTGGCTATCCGTATAGCTTCGGAGGCTGTGGACATACCCATTGCATTAGCCCGGACGCACATGCGGGATAGGGCCATAAATAAAGCCGCCGGGAACCCTTTACCGGAAACATCAGCGATTACTAACCCCCACTTGTCCCGGTCGATGGGTATAAAATCATAGAAATCGCCCCCCACCTCCAGCGCGGGCAGGCTGAATGCTCCCAGGTCAAAACCGTCTAATCGGGGCGTAGCTTCCGGTAAAAACCCCTGCTGTATCCGGCGGGCTGTCTCTATTTCAAACTCCTTACGCTCCAAATCACGGCGGTATTTTTCTTTTTCCGCCGCAGTACGCCTCTCAATGACCAGATTGTGTATGATAAGGGCAAAGATAGCTACACCCGCCGCATTAGCCCCGGTCATTGGTACAATCACCTCCTGGACTACTGCCAAGGCCTGATCATACGGCCTGGCCAGCAACAGGGTTAGACCCATATGAAACAACTCCATCCCGGCAGCAAATAGTATCGCCTGCCAAACCTTGGGAAACTCCTTTTTACGTAGCAGGTAAATCATGCCGCCCAGCAAGCCGGCAATAACGGTGGCCAGGGAACAGGGAAGAGCGACAAACCCACCCAGGAAGTAACGGTGTACTCCTCCGATCAGACCTGCCCCTAATCCGACCAGCGGCCCACAGAACAGCCCCGCAACTATCGGCCCGAGGTCTCTAATGTTGGCAATAGCGCCCGAGGGCAGGGTTATGCCGCCATAGGTGCCGAATATAGACAGGCCGCCGAATAGTAGAACAGCGATTACCTGGCTTCTAATGTTGAATTGCTTATTCAGTATATCGCTAAAAAACCTGGTGCGGGTTACAATGTAGGTAAAAACAACTACCACACTCGCAGTCTTAACCAGGTCTATTAATATATCGGAAACCGAAACGCTCATGTCCGACCCTGTTAATGAAGTTATCGATAAAGAAAATCTGACAATCTTGTTAGTAAGAACTTAATAGCATAGCCTGACACGCTCCTCCAACACTGGATTCGGCAGAGGCAAAAACCCTGCTCAGTGGTGAGAAGGATCCCAAAACAAAAGACAGGGCAGAGGGGTCGGGAAATGCCCCCCTGCCCTGTTGTCACAAAGCACGTCGGCCGCTCCCTACTTCACCACTACGGTCAGGCTGAAGGTCTGGCCCGCCTTGGTGCCACCCTCCCAGGGCTGGCTGTACTCCATGGACAGGCTGCTGGTACCCGCCTTGAGCGCCTTGAAGGTCCATACCTCTTCACCGCCGGCGCCGACCACTCCGGTGTCTTCCGGAGCATTATAGGTGCCACCCTGAGACTGCAATACGGACGGGTCACCGACAGACTTAAGCTCCCACTGGAAGCCGGTGGTGGCATTGGACTCCAGGGTTACCGTCAGCGTACCGCCGGCAGCGATTTCAACCTGCTTCCCCGAATACGACTCATCGACAGATACTGCACCGGGAGCGGATGGACCGGTCGGGAAACATCCGGACAGGACCAGCGACGCCATAGCCGCCACAGCAACGAGCACCACAAACCGTTTCTTCATTGTTAGCTATTCTCCTTTACCACGCTTTTATCGAAAACGTTTAATTTTTCTTAATACTTCTTAACTACTGCAACAGCCCGGTGAAGTTCAGGGTAAAGACTATGGTACCACCGGCATACAATTGCTGACTCGGCGAGGGTGTGATTTCATCCAAGATCCCGGGGCCTCCTGACCGGTAGTTCAGGGTGTAGCTCCCCGCCGGGCAGTTATCAAAGGTATAGGGCACCGAGCCGTGGGAATCAACGTAAGGCCCGTTCAGGGTGTAGCTGACGCTACCTTCCCAGTCGGCACCGTCAACAGTGGCATTGACTATCACGGTGCCCCTGGCCTCGGAATGGAAGTTCAGGGTATAGGTTATCGTACCACCGGCAGAAAGGGTCTGAGTGGGCTGCGGTGAGATGCTGACCAGGGTCGCCCCGATGGGACCACCGTCATGGTAGGTAAGGGTGTAACTCCCCGCCGGCAAGCCATCGAAGGTATCCGGCATCGAGGTGCTGGAGTCCGTCACCGGTCCGCTGATGCCATACCTTATCGTCCCTGAACCCACTGCGGTCTGCCAAGTCTTGCCATCAAGGAGAGCATTAACCTCAATGGTGCCGCTAGCCTCGGAATGGAAGTTCATGGTGAAGGTTATGGTATGACCGGACGATACCGTCTGGGTAGGCGAGGGAGAGATATCGGACAGGGTCGCCCCGGAAGGACCACCCGAACGATAGGAAATGGTATAGGTACCATCGGGCAGGTTGGTCAGCGTCTGCGGCACCGAGGTATCGGCATCCGAGTACGGCCCGCTGATGTTATAGCGGACGGATCCACTCCACGACGCACCGTCAAGGGTCGCCTTGACCTTTATCGTGCTAGCTGCTTGCGAGACGAAGTTCATAGTGAAGGTGGTCGTACTATCAGCCGAGGTAGTCTGGGCCGGCTGCGGGGTGATACTGGTCAAAGTTGCCCCGGAAGGGCCGCCGTGGTTGTAGACCAGGGTGTAGGTCCCCGCCGGCAGGTTGCTAAAGGTATCGGATACCGAGTTACCCGAGTCGGAAACCGGCCCGTTCAGGGTGTAGTTTACGCTCCCCGTCCAGGTCGAGCCGTCAAGGGTCGCCTTGACCTTGATGGTACTGGTGCTTTCGGAGTGAAAATTCAGGGTGAAGGTGGTGGTATGGCCCGCAACCACGGACTGGGTCGGCTGCGGGGTGATGCTGGACAGGGTCGCTCCGGAAGGACCGCCCGC
>JAQTTS010000166.1 GCA_028710655.1 Dehalococcoidales bacterium | reverse complement strand
ATGTTCGCTGCTGTGTCGACATTGGTTGCCGTAAGGATCAACGACTTCTGCTCCGCTGCCGAAAGTTCCCAGTCTGCATGCCCGCCGCTGTAGTCGTGCGCACTGACTCCAAATGTAATGCCCGGTGATGTTATGACCGGAGCTGTCAGTGTCTTATTGGTCAGCGTCTGAGTTGCTGCCAGCGATACAAGCGTGTCGCTTGCTGTGTCGGGCAGCGTCATGAGCTGCGTCTTGCCGGCATCCTGATATAGGCTTGCGATTATCGGAGTTGTCAGCGTCTTGTTAGTCAATGTCTGCTCAGCTGCCAGAGCCGCCAGAGTGTCGCTTGCCGTATCAGGTATTGTCATGAGCTTAGTAAGCCCTGCATCCTGATACAAGCTTGCTATAACCGGCGTTGTCAGCGTCTTGTTAGTGAGCGTCTGTGCAACATCTTCAAGCACAAAATTATCAGCCTCGTCGCCAATATCCGGTATGGTTGCGACCGGCGTTGCTCCTGTCTGGTCAGCTGCGGTTATCGTTATCCCCGCGTCGCTGTCGTCAATCAATGGAGTTGTCAGCACAGGGCTGGTGAGAGTCTTGTTAGTCAATGTCTGAGCGACATCTTCAAGCACAAAATTATCAGCCGCATCACCCAGGTCAGGGATAGTTGCAACAGCTGAGCCGTTGGTCTGGTCAGCGCTGGTAATTGTGCATCCGGCATCGCTGTCATCTATTACCGGCGTTGTCAGCACAGGGCTGGTAAGCGTCTTATTGGTCAGCGTCTGAGTTGTGTCGGCCATTACAAACGTATCAGCCGCGTCCCCGATGTCCGGAATGGTCGCTACCGCTGCCGCATTGGTCTGATCGGAACTGGTGATTGTTACTCCGTCGTCAGAGTCGTCAATCAGAGGCGTTGTGAGTATCGGGCTGGTTAGCGTCTTATTGGTCAGCGTTTCCTCGCCTGTCAAAGATGCTTTGCCCGCCACCGAAGCGACCGCCGAATTCGCAGCTGCCAGTGCGTCTGTCGCAGCTTCTGACAGCTCGGTTATTGTACCGTCAATCTCGTTGATCGCACCGACAAGGCTCGTTTTTTCGGTCGTGGTCAAATTTGCCAGCGTGCCGATCGATGTGTTCGCTGTGTCAGCGTGGCCGTCAACCTCGTTGATTGCTCCGACAAGGTTCGTCTGTTCAGCTGTCGTTAGTGATGCAAGCGTGCCGATAGCGGTTGTGTTCGTGCCCGAAGCCGCGTCTACCTCGTTAATGGCTCCCACGACCGACGCCTTCTCGGTTGTGGTCAGGGTAGCCAAAGAGCCAACCTTTACATCGGTTGCAAGCTTCAAGTTCGTAATGGATCCGTTCTCGATGCTCGCCACTGCCGATATACTTTTTGAGTTGAATCCGTCATGATCATGCCCGGACGTTATGTCGATTATCGTTTCGATTATCGTCCTCATGTCCGGGTTTCTTATTTTTCTTGTGTTATATCCACTGTATACGCCCATCTTATTATCAACGTCCTTTCATAGTAGCCCCGGAGTCTCCCCCGGGGCGTTAGTTCCTATGCAATCTTTTTATCAGGTCCCGTCAGCCAGCCCGGTTATGCTGCCGTGGAATTCCTCGGGCCCATAGTCAAGCCCGATCTGCGTGTACAGGAAGCCACCCTTTTTGGCCCCGGTTATAGCCGTCGGCACGTCAAGCATGACTTTGCCCTCGTACGGCACGAACACCGGCGAGCAAACCGACATCTCAACGATGTATATCTCGTCCGTCGGCATCTGCGGAGCCCACACCACCCCTATTTGAGCAAAGTCGGTCTCGATCTGCTTGATGTTCACACCACCGACATTCCTGTCCTCAGGCGCGTACGCATACAGATCTGTCACTGCCTGTTTCTGGTATGCGTTGCAGAACATGACCATGTTGCGGAAAACCGCCCCGTTGGCCGCCATCTCCCTAAGCAGCTCCTGTATCATCGCTTTGGTCAGCGCCGCTGCCTCTCCGGCAACTGTGTTGGTTGCTATTGCATACTTTAAACCGTTTGTCTTTGCTGCCGTGGTAGCGTTAGCCGCTGCCTGATACTCCCCTTTCAGGAAAGAATATTCCACATCTATGGCCATCTGTTGCATGGCCGCAGAGCGCTGGAACGCGAACTCGTCCGTTACCGGCTGATTTTCTCCTGCGATGGCTTGCCCTGAGATTTCTCCGAAGGTGCTCTGCTTCGCGAAGCTCACGCCGTACGGGTATTTCATTATCTGCACGGTGTTGATGTCCTGGCTTCTGGTGTAGGTTGTTTCTTCCTCAGCACTTGCCGCGTCAGCCTCAGTTTTGGTGTTCTGCGTCGCGCCGGAGAGCGCCCACGGCTGCGCTACCGGAAAGATAAAACTGGGATAGGTCTTTGCCCTCCCGCCCTGCAATCCACCAATCATGTTTAAGAATGGTGTCTGGTTCGCGCCTATTAGATACAACGCGCCCAAATAATTAAGGTCTTCTCTGTCTGTGTATGCCACTTATTATCACTCCTCATTCATCTGTTTGATTTGATGCTGCAAATTCATCATTGCAACAATATCCTTGTTTTTCTCAGCCTCGTTATACTGTTCTATGAGCTGAGCCTTTGCGGCCTTCCCTCCAGTAGGTTTTACTGTTATTGGCTTGCCGCCGCTGTCGGTTTTTACTTCCGCGAATAACGACTTTCTCAGTTCCTTCACAGGCTTTAAATGATCTTCCCAGTCAACGATGTTGCCTTTGTTGTCCAGCGTTATCTTGTCAAGGTCGAACTGGCTTGTCAGTAAGTCTATTGCGTCATCGGAGGCTTTTGCGGACCGCAAGCCCAGCTCAATGGCTGCCTGTTTCTTGCGGTTTACTTCCCGCTTCTCGGTGTCCTTCTTGTACGTTTCAAACTCCTGACTGACTTTGTCAAGCTGCTCCTTGATTTTTGTCGCATCCCCGCCGGCCTTGCTCAGGTCGTCTACCTGCTTCTGCAATTCGTCCATCTTTGCCTTCGTGGACTTCAACTCGTCGTTCTTGCTGTTAAAGTCGCTTTTCGGAACGAACTCTTTGCCCAGATCCTTTTTCGCGTCTTCAACCAGCTTGTCAATGTCCACTTTCGCATCGTCTTTGAGCTTGCCTTTTAAGGCGTTTTCAATCAACTGTTTCAACCATTCCATTGCCTATTCCCCCTATGTCCTTTTTATTCCGGTTGGTGCCGGTATAGAGCGCGGTTATTCTCCCGCCGGAGTCTGTTTTATTGCTATATCTAAATTGTACAACAACCTCTCTGCAAACCATGCAACAAGCCTGCATACTGCGTAGATTAAGAGGCATAAAAAGCTGGCGCTTGTTGGCCAGCCTCATGAAACCCTGTTCTTCTCCCACTCCCTGTAAGTCTTGTACGGAACAACCTCGTTCTTACCATCTACCCCCCGCGCCCTCCGGTAAGCATACGCGTTGTCATAGCCACTTACAACCGTAACCATGGAACAGCGGCAATTAATAACTTCCTCCGGCGGCCCGCCCTGATCCCCCGGGAACATCAGCCCATTGCTGAACGGAGCCTTGGTATCAACTGTCTCACCGTCAAGGTTTGCGTGCCTGTCGCGTGTTTTAGAGTCAAGCGTCGCAACCCAACGCTTCTTGACCGGCAGCCCTCGAGCTGCGGCGTGCTCATAACTGTCCTGCTTAGCCCAGTTCTGCACCCGCGTTGTTTCCGTGCGCGCTATTCTTAGCGCGTCGTTGGCGTTTCTTTCAAGATCATATTTGATGCGCGCGGTCAGGTCGCTGACACCCTCCCCCTGCGCAATGGACTGTATCACAGAGGATTGTATCTTGCGCTGCACCGCCTCCCTGTTGGATTTTAAGCTTATTTTTGTCATTGGCGTCAACACACCGCGGTATACTTCCTTGCGCGGGATGTTCCCGTATGCAAGTTTTGCCTGATACCCGGTTTCGAGGATATACCCACTGTAAAAGTAATTAAGCATATACTGGTCCGTTAAATACGACGCCACCTGCGGAGCGCTGGCAATCTGCAACGACTTGATCTCCTGCAACAGCTGCACCTGCAGCCGCTGAAACCTGGCATACTTATACATCTCTGTCCGCGTCAGCTTGCCATCCTTGGCGTACTTCTCGACATAGTCATATATCGTATTCCGCATCTCCCGGTATGCCCGCTGGTATTCTGCCGTGAGCTTGCCGATGTAAGTATTCAGCATCGCCTCAGTCAGCCGCAGCAGTTCCTTGTCCTTCGTCATCATTTACGCCATCCTCCGGCTCAGTAATCATTATTTCCGGCTTCTCCGCTTCCATCTTTGCTTTTTCTTCGGCGACATCGTCCACCCACGGATGATTGGCCAACCTCGTATCTTCGGATACTGCCCCCTGCTGCGCGGCATTGGCCTCCAGAAGCTCAGTTTCGTCAAAGATCTGGCTGCGGTTGAATATCACATCGTAGTCCTGCACCCGGAACGCCTCGTTGGTTATCTCAAAATAACGATTGAGAAAGAACATAACCTTATCGATAAACTCTCTGCATTGCGCCTCAAACTCTGCCGCCTTCAAATCAAGCGCCGTGTACCGGGATTTGATTACAATGTTGGTTATATTCCCGTCGCCTGTTTTACTCGGGTCAAAGCCCCTGCCAAACTTGAATATATCGTCATTGAGCCTGTCAAGCGCCACCTTCCGAGCCTCCGTCGGTATTTCGATACTCTCAGCCTTAGCGTCGCCTTCCTCTGAAATTTTCAGCGTCTTGTACTTCTTAACCTCTTGCAAAAACGTGTCGAGGTTTTCGCCGCTGTACCCTTTTAAAATCCAGTAAATATCCTGTATATCCTCGAGGTTATTTGCAAAATCGCTCTCAACGACGTCATACACGTCGATATGCCGCCTTATCGGCTGCAGGTCGTACATAACCTCATCGTTGTTATACATCGGAATAAGGGGCACCCTGCCCCAACCTTGCCCATTCTTTTGCTCAACCTTATTGCCGTACTTCAGCGTTGTAAATATGTGCGGGCGCGGGTTCACAGAGCCATCTCTGAATACATAAAGCTCATACGCCTTGGTTTCTGGATTCTGCTGGTAATATGTGACCTGCTTCTCGTCCCACACCTCCGCCCGGATGACCTCAACAAGCTCGTCCTTTGATGACAGCGCCTGCACAGGATAATACCTGACGGCGTAAAGCAGCGTCTCCGCATCCTCAGGATTGTATACTGCAATAACCTGCTCACTTGGTATGTGGGCCAGCCGGAACTTACGGTCCTCGTCGATGTACACCTGTGCCCAGCCGACCGACTTCTTCGATGTCGCCTTGCCTAT
>JAQTTS010000004.1 GCA_028710655.1 Dehalococcoidales bacterium | reverse complement strand
GGAACCAGCAGCAATCAATGGCAATCATCACATTCGAGGCTTTGATTACGGCATAGACATCCTTGCCTTTAGCTAGGGATAGTCCTTCGGCGGACTCCTTCGTGATGATTGATGTGACAATCTCTCCACCCGAGAGTTCAATCACTACCTCCGTATTGACCACACCGGGTTTGATGCTCTTCACCTTACCCTTGAGTATATTCCTTGCACTAATTTTCATTTTGCACCTCCTTGACGGATTAATCGATCCGGCGTAGGGCTACAACATAGCACCGCTATCGCCTATTGTCAATACACCATTAATACTTGATATCGTTTTTACTTCGGAATAGTCATGCATGGTATTATTTATGTAAACTAAAGAGGCTGTAAGAGGAGCAGCTATACTAAGGGCATTATGATATAGGTTTTAAATATGTTTCCCTGCTTAATGTCTCGAGTAACCCACAGAACTGAACAAAGGCTGGAAGGCTTAGCTTCGGATCGCACACTCCCCCTTTATCTACCATCGTTTGATAACTCTAATGGCACTGGCTTTCAGGCTGCAGTAGACCGATTTACCGATAGCAAGCCCCATTTCTTCAGACGACCTTCTCGTTACCAGGACAAGCAATGGAAAACCGCAATCAATCTCGATTCGTATTAACGGTTCCATTGAAATCATCTTTATGATCTTCCCCATAAAGATATTCCGGGCGCTGCTTAGTCCCGGCTCCAGGATCAGAGTAATATCCTCGGGTCTGATTAGCACAAACACTTTTTCCCCGGGCTGATGTGCCGAGACCGACTCGATGATATTCTGATGAACATCAATGGAGACCAGATCACTATCTCTGCTAACGACAATCCCGGGCAGGATGTTCTCCACCCCCACGAATTCAGCCACCTCTTTTGTCTGCGGGGCAATAAACACTTCACGTGGTTTCCCCACCTGGACCAGGCGGCCGTTGACCATAACACCAATCCGATCGGCCAGCCGTTGTCCCTGTGACATATCATGGGTGGCCATTATTAAAGTAGTATGGTCGTCATTTGCTATATTGTTAAGCACTTCTTCAACTTTAGACACCGATATCGGGTCCAGATTGGCGGTCGGCTCGTCCAGAAATAGTACTTCGGGGTCGGTAACCAGGGCTCGTGCCAGGGCAACCCGCTGCGTCTCACCACCGGAAAGGGTCTTGGCCTTGCGGTCACGGTAATCCTGCATACCCACCAGCCGCATTATGTTATCGACTTTGCGGCGAACAGCATCCTCACTTTCCTGCCGCCACCTCAATCCGCAGGCAATATTATCGTACACATTCATGTTGAATACCAGCGGCTTCTGCTGAACATATGACATCCGGCGGCGGGCTGCCTGTCGATATGACTTCGATACCGTGACATCCGTGCCGTCGAAGTATACCCGCCCCGAAACGGGCCGGTCCAAAAGGTCGAGCAGCCGCAGTAAAGTGGTCTTGCCAGCACCGGTTGGCCCGATCAAAACAAAAACCTCGCTCGATTCTATCTTGAGATTGACATCGCTCAAAACAACATGCTCGCCGAATCTCTGATCCAGATTTTCTGTCTCCAGTATGCTCAATCAATCACCTCTGCTGGAGCCGGTTGAGAGTTACGTTAATGGCGAGAGCAATCAGGAGCAGGATTATCCCTAAAGCAATGGACAGCTCCAGATCACCCTTAGATGTTTCCAGGGAGATTGTCGTTGTCAGGGTCCTGGTGAAACCTCGAATATTGCCGCCGACCATCAAAGCCAGGCCGACCTCGGAGAAGGCGCGTCCGAAGCCCATGATGATTGCCGCCATAACAGCAAATTTAGCTTCTTTCAAGATCAGCATTACCATCTGAAACCGGGTCGCCCCCAGGGAAATGGCCGTCTCTGCCACTGCCTTATCCATCCCGCTAAGTGCTGAGACGATCAGACCTAACATCAAAGGAGTGATCAGTATCACCTGTCCGATTATCATCACGGCAGGAGTAAATAATAGCTTGAGATCACCCAGTGGTCCGGCACGGGAAAATACCAAGAATACCATGAGCCCAACTACTACCGTGGGGACACTGTATAGAGTCTGTATTACGCTAATCAATGCGCGCTTACCGCGAAACTGGTTAAAGTGGATGAGACTACCCAGCGGTATTGAAATCGCCGAGACAATAGAACAGGAGGACACTGATATCATCAGCGTCCTCCTCGTTACCTCAATTACTTCCGCATCACACGATGCGATAAGCCCTATCGCCCTAACAAATCCACTCCACAGCTCTTCCACCTATATAACCCCACACTCCGATTATTACTATGACTGGGGTTCGGCACCGGCACAGGGGTTAAAGAGAACCAGACCGTATTCCTCCACTCCATATTTACCGATCAGCTCCTGTATCTCATCTGAAGTAAGAAATTCCACCATGTTATTCGCCATTTCACCATTAACTGCCGAGTTCATCTCCGGGTTACCGGCAATAACCGAGTAAACGTTTAGTAAAATAGCACCTTCATCAACGATCGGCACCAGCCCCGTCTGACCTTGATAACTAACGAATGTCCCCATGTCGGTCAGGGTATAGCCCTGCATTTCACCAGCCATTAGCAGGGTCGGCCCCATGCCTCGCCCGGCTTCCACATACCATTCACCGGCATTCTGCACCTCTTCGTATTCGTAACCGGCGGCTGCCCAGAGTATTTGCTCCATAGTATGTGTCCCTGAACCATCGCCACGGCTGATGAATGATGCCGAGGCGGAATCGAAGAGCTTCTTCAAGGCGCCTTCGGGAGTCATCCCTTTGATGCCAGCCGGGTCAGCTTCCGGCCCGACGATAAGAAAGTAGTTGTAAGCGAAGGGAACTCTTTCAATACCATAGCCCTCGGCAACGTATTCCAGTTCCTGGGCCTTGGAGTGTACGGTTATAGCGTCAACATCACCACGCCGGCCGTACTCAAGGGCAATACCGGTACCGGCATACAATATATCCAGCTCGACATCATACTGTTCCTCGAACATCGGCTCCAGATAACCCCACAGTCCGGTATCATACAGACTGGTCGTGGTAGCGACTTGAACTCGCTCCTTGGGCGGCAGTGGATCCGTCCCCTGAGTCTTATTACCGGTAGTAGTACAACCGGTAGCAGCCACTAACAGACCTGCTACAACTACTATGACTATTCCTAAAAGACCTATTTTCTTCATTATTCTTCTATACCTCTAATCATAAAAAATTCAGGGAAAATAATAAGCACCTCTCATCAAGGTGCTCCATGGCAAAACTTATCCATCGCCTCACTCTCCTTTCCGAACACGGGAGGCATCACCATTTCTAGTGATACCCTCTCGGCTGCCTGCCATAGGATGACCTTTAGGCATGACGCAGCTCGGAGACCAAGTTCTACTGAACAAAATACTATAAATACTACGTTTCTGTCAACGTAGCTATATGGATTATCTGATCTGTGGCTTCTTGGTTGCCAGATTATGTTGTATAATACGCCCAAACAACAGATACTGTAATCAGCAGGCAAAGGGTGATATGGATAAAATATACTTGGTACCTCATTCGCATTACGATGCTGTCTGGGCCCTGACCAAAGAAGATTATTTTTACATCAACATCGATCTCATTATCAAACAGTCCCTGGACCTGGTCGAAAGCAGGGACTACAAATTTCTCATCGAGCAGACCGCCCTTCTCGAAGAGATCGAGCGGAGAAATCCCTACCTCTTCAACAGGCTGGCTAAATGCATCAAGTCCGGCAAGATTGAAATTGCCGGTGGCGAATATCTCATGGCGGACACAATGATACCCAACGGGGAAACCCTGGTCAGGGAGATAATGCTGGGCAAAAGGTATGTCAAAGAGAAATTCGGCGCCGACGTTCCTGTCATGTGGGGTGCCGACAGCTTCGGTTATAATGCCCAGATGCCCCAGATCTACCGAAAATCGGGGTATAAGTATTTCGCTTTTCGCCGGGGAGCAAGTAGAGATAAACCCTCTGAATTCTGGTGGCAGGGGCTGGACGGCACCAGGATACTGTCCCACTGGATGCCTCTTGGCTACCGGGCCGGACTGGATTTCGACAGACTAGAGGAAAACTTCAAGCTGCTTAAAGAGGCGGCTGCCACACGCCACATCCTGATGCCTTCCGGCAGCGGCTCCATACCGCCCCAGACCAAGATATTCAGAGCGGTAAACAGATGGAACAAGAATCACCAGGACTCGCAAATGAAAATCGCCAACGTTTCCAGCTTCTTCACTCAGGTCGCGAAGTCCGCCGATAAGTTAAAAACCTGCCACGGCGAACTCTACTCGGGGAGATATTCCCAGGTCTTCCCCAATACTACTTCCAGCCGGATCTGGATCAAGCAGGATCTTAGAAAATACGAAAACCTGCTGCTGACGTGCGAGAGGTGGGCATCGATTGCCTGGCTGTTAGGAATTCCGTATCCCAACTATGAATTCAGGAATAGCTGGCAGAAGGTGCTCTGGGGAGCTTTTCATGATGTCGCTCCTGGAACCGGCATGGACGAAGGCTATGAGGAGGCCAGGGACAATTTCAGCTATCTGCAGAACCACCTCCAGCAATTCCTGCAGAACTTTTGCTCCATTATTTCCCAGAACCTGCAGGTGCAGGAAGATATCATCGTTTTCAATCCGCTGTCCTGGGAGGTAAAAAACTGGGTTGAAGTGGAGATGGGCTTCGACAGGGGTAAAATAAAAAGAATCGGAGGACTTCGTAGCGGTAGAGAAGAAACAGAGGTTGAGATCCTGGATTTCTCCCGCTACGCCGACGATTCCTATCAAACGGTTAAGCTGGGCTTCGTGACCACGGTACCGGCTCTGGGATACCGCACCTATAAGATAATTCGGAGAAATCCACGCGACGGAGCGGCTCCCAGGATAAGGATTTCCGGTAATACCATCGAAAACCAGTTCTTCAAGGTCACAGTGAGTCCTGCCAACGGTCTGATCGATGTTTTTCAGGACGGCAAACGATTGGTAAGCGGTAACGAACTGGTGATGGAAGAGGAGATTGGGGACCTGTATTATCACCGTGAAAATCTGGGCGAGCCGTTAGGCACCGAGGGCGGAGAAGAGGGGGTAACCTTCGGCCAATTTCGCAACAAGAGCTTCAAGATTATCAAGACCCCGCTAAGGAGAGTAATCGATGTTGAGAGTGAATTCTTCTCGTTGAGGTGGCCCTACCGGCTGATAAAGAAACTGAGGCCCCTCATCTGGCGCCACAAATACCTCTCGCTCCATAAGAGGATCATCATTTATAACGACTTACCGCGTATTGACTTCATGACCGACATCGATAACCGGCATCCACAGGTACGAATGAGGATGCGGTTTGCGACCAACATTAAGTCGCCCAGATATCAATCGGAAACTCAATTCGGGGTGATAACGCGCCCCGTCGATCAGTACCACAAAAAGACCAGGGACAAATGGGTGGAACAACCTTCAGGAGTCTATCCGGCACTGCACTGGGTAGACTATTCGGACAAAGACCGGGGAATAACCCTGATCAATAAGGGGCTGCCTTCACACGAAATAAGAGACGGCAACATCTATCTAACCCTGCTGCGGAGCATACTGATGCTGGCTTCCGATGGCATCATCGGCCCTGCTATCCCCACCCCCGACGCCCAGGAATTCAAGCACTATACCTTTGAATACTCCCTCTTCCCCCACCAGAAAGGATGGAAAGACGCCGAATCCTTTAAGCTGGCGTACGAGTTCAACTATGGTTTGTCCGGCTTTCAGCTTCCTACGGAAAAAAGAAGAAAAGGCAGCCTGCCCTACCGGGTCTCTTTCGTTGAGGTAAAGCCGGAAAGCCTCATCCTAGTGGTATTCAAGAAGGCAGAGGACAGCGATGAGATAATCTTAAGACTCTTCGAAACAAAGGGGAAGAAGACAACCGGGGCAATCACTCTATATAAAGAACCCAGTGCGGTGAAAACGGTCAATCTTCTGGAAGCAGAAGAGGGAGACATCAAATACCGCGGCCGCAGGATTGTATTGCAGGTAAAACCATTCGAAATCGTGAGCTTGAAGATCAAGTTCTAACCGTTGATTGACAACATCGGATAGCCAGATAATGTTTACTTCAGCAGTCGCTATTTCGGACCGAATAGCTCGGCAATCGCCTGAGACCATCCCTCGGGGCCAATCCCTTTGGCGCGTTTCAGATTTTTAACCTTCAGCCTATTCCAACGATTGCCTTCCGTCTGCACCAGTACCGGCAGGTCTACTTCGTTCAGCATACCTGTATCATTAGGGCTATCACCAATGCCAATTGCGGTAACACTCCCGAAATTCAGTTTGAAAAGCTCAATCAGGATCTTGACTGCTTTACCCTTATCACCACCCTGATATACTTCGTAGAACTTACCCCCGAAGGTATAGCTTAACCCGCTTTCTGTGATAGCATCCAACGCCGCTTTTATCTGCTTTCTGTTCCCCTCTACTATCAGGGTTTCACTATATTCCCTTTTCCGGGCCAGTTCAGCCATCAATAAGTTCAGCCCGGTCACTTTGGACACCTCTTCATTGCTGAGATCCCCGAAGCAGGTAATTTTAGCTTCACATTTACCGATTAATGATTTCAGCTTTCCCCTCACTTCTTCGTATAAGATACCCAGCTCAATGACAAAGTAATCATCGATGGTCCTGCTAAAGGAGAAGGGGAAACGGAAATAATCCTTGGGAATAAAAATAGCCGCCCCGTTTTCGATAATGAAGGGATCACCGATATTCAATTCTTTCCGGTAAACCTGCTGTTCACCCATCGTTTTAGCTGAGCAAAAGATGACCGGAGTTTTTTCTTCCTGCAATATACGCAGGGAGTCCAGGGCCGCCGCATATGAATAGCTGACCGGATGAAGCAGCGTACCATCGAGATCGGTAAAGACCACCTTCATGGCTTCTTCTTTCTTACGACCTAACAGCGGAAGCTTGGCCCATACCGACCACCCTCGTGGTACCGAATAATCGTTGTAGTGACCCTCGAGAGCACCGGCGAACTTCTGGATATCGACACTTTCCGGAGGTGCTATCATACGTATTTTAGGGACTTCCCCATCGGGAGCGATACAGTCCAGATCAACCAGCTGCTTGAGTATCAATTTTTTAGTCGAATCCTCACACAACTGGTTGTGGTAAATCACAGAGAGGCTCGGCACTGCCATATCCTGGACCAGATGGTCTTCGCCTCTCTCCGCATGGAGATGAGGGTTAATTGTTTCCGTTTGCATTATGTCAACCCCTCGCTCGGCGACGGTTGCATCGGTAATGGGCAACAAACCACCAAACTGCTCTAATATTGACATCAGCTCCTGAGTTTCGACACCGTAGCCCGTGGCATAGGATAACTTCATTGCCAGACGCAGGCTCATAGCATGTTCCCCGGCATTAGCCGTTTTGATGATACCGGTCTCAAATTTACCCTTGGTAGATATGAAATGATTGATATACTTATTCGTTATCTCAGACACACGTCCCCACTTCTTGAAATAAAGCTCACCGGCGGTCTTGGGCTTGTAGCGCCATAGGATCCTGACCATGGCATAAGGAGACTCCGCTAGGCTGAAGCCTGTCGCATAATGCTGGGCATACTCCAATACCGCGCCCGGAATGTAGTTGTCGGTATCGATGAACCCGACATATTCCTTACCCTGCAATTGAGCGAGCAGGATACCGAGAATCATTCCCTCGCTCTTCCCGTTTCTGACCATTCCTTTTTCGTCGAGAATATCGGTATACCCGCAACTTGCCAATGCTCCGGCTAGGTAGGGGTCTTTTTGATGAACCATAAGGGCGCTTCGCTTGGTGGCATCGCAGAACCGGCTAAGAACATCCTGCTCGTTTTTAAAATTATCGATTTCCCCCCGCTCGCTGTTGGATACCACTATCATCAGGCAATCATGAGGAACTCCGCTCAGCACACCCTCAAAGATTTTCACGTCCTCATTTTTGATGGGCAGAACGATAGCCATCTGCTGCTGAATACCGGCAATAGTATCCCGTTCGATCTTCTGAGCATAGTTCCCTTCCTTGAGCAAAGCAGGCACTCTGGCGCCGGAATCAAGCTCCAGAAACCGGCGCACGTCGTGAATTCTCACCGCCCCAAGGTGTTCAATCTGTTTACTGCTTTCGATACGCATTTACTTTCCCCAGCTTATCAATGGACGTCCCGATGGATGCACAAAAAAAGTCCGTCCCCTAATGAAACCGTAAAAGATATTATACCCTATATGAAGAGATTGATACTAATAACCGACATACTTTACAACGAGATAACTTCGTAATATAATTCAGTCACAATCATAAGGGTTATCGTGTTATTTCTCAGCAAACAGGCCGAAGATTCACGACTATTTGCGTGGGGAAGATATTCTCACCCGATAATTGCGGAGGGTAGATGTGTTCAGAAGAATATTAGTCCCTCTTGATGGCTCCAAAACCGCAGAGGTAGTAATGCCTTATGCCACCGCGATAGCCACCATATATGGTTCCCGAATTACTCTGGTAAGTGTTTCCGAGTCCGCAGCCGATGCCAGCAATATATATGAAACCTATTTAAATAGCGTTGCCAAGAAACTCAGGCATCAGCTCAAGGAATGGGGGACAGGTGAACAATACGAGGTGCAAACTAAGGTACTGGTCGGCAACCCGGCACTGGAAATCGTAGGCTTTGCCAGCAAGGAAAAGATAAGCATTATCGTGATGGCCAGTCGTGGTTCATCCGGTGAGGGACCATGGCTGCTTGGACACATCGCTGCCAAGATACTACGGACAACCGATAGACCGGTACTCTTGATCAGAACTTCCGCTAGTGACACCGCGTTGGAACAAAAGAAGCTGATACGCAAGATTCTGGTACCCCTGGATGGCTCTAAAGCAGGAGAGTCAGCACTATGTTACGCAGAAAGATTAGCCAAAATCATGAGTGCCGAAATAGTCCTGATCGAAGTCTTCGAGCCGATGGGATCCATCGGATCGAGCGGTATTTATTACACTGTCCGTGATGATGAAGCGGTACGGAGAACACTGATTAGCTACCTTGATACCATAGCCCAACCTATCAAAGAGCAGGGAATCAACGTTTCCAGTGTAGTGGACTTTGGCAATCCCGCCAGTCAGATTATGAAATATGCTGAAGAGAACAGCGTTGACCTCATCACTATATCAAGTCATGGCCGATCGGGTGTAGGGCGCTGGGTCTTTGGTAACGTAACGGACAAAATTCTGCATACGGGAGATGTCGCAGTACTGGTTGTCCGGACTTCCGAAGCAAGCTGCGATGTTATTCTGTCCGCACATGAATAGGGAAGGTGATTACCTTACCGTACTTATGAGAGAGAAGCTAAGATTATAGATGCTTGATCCGAGCCAAATTGTTACACTCTGCATCTTCATTGGAGTATTTACCTTTCTTATCATCGGTAAGGTACAACGCTTCATCCCGGTACTTATCGGAGCCGCCCTCACCATTCTCGTCGTATTTCTCGGTATTCTGAGAAGTCCTGATACTGCCATCGGCGTGCTTAACTTCGCCGAGATTGGTCGTCCTACCTTCTGGATAGCCGGACATGAACCCATAATGGCCCACGGCGTCAACTGGCAGACTATTTTCTTCATCGGCGGGATGATGGTACTGGTAGAAGGACTAAGAAAAGTAGGCTTCTTCCGCTGGCTTTGTCTCTATACTGCCCGTTTGGTTAACTATCGTATCATCCCCATCTCTATTGTCTTCATGCTGCTGGCTGGTGTAATGTCAATGTTTATTGACAGTATCACCGTATTGCTCTTTATGGCATCGGTGATCATCGAGCTGGCACGCATATTAAAATTTGATCCTGTTCCGCTGATTATTGCCACGATCTTCGCAGCTAACGTTGGCGGCAGTGCTACTATGGCAGGGGACCCCCCCAACATCATAATCGGGACCAGTCTCGGCTATACCTTTAACGACTTCGTAGTTAATACCGGACCCATTGCCTGGACAGGTATGGCAGCAGCCGTAGGCTACTTCTACTGGCGCCTCCGCCGTGATTACGCTCATACTGCAGTTATCTCAGCTAACGCTGCAGAGACACAACTGAAACCCCAAGACGCCATTATCAACCATCGGCTCTACAAAATCCAATTGGCTATCTTCATCACGGTAGTATTCTTGATTATTACGCACGCTCAAAGCGGTCTCTCAATGGCGATGATCGGCATAATTGCTGCTCTATCTACTATAACTGCCATGGGCAAAGAAACACCCTCAATTATGAAGGGGGTCGATTGGAGAACCCTGCTTTTCTTTATCGGCCTCTTTATTTGTGTTGGCGGGCTTGAGGAAACCGGCATATTGCATCTTATTGCTGGCTTTATCGGAACAACCTCAGGCGGCAACCCGTTTACCATGATCACCATCATACTCTGGGGTTCAGCATGTGCTTCATCTGTAGTGGACAACATTCCATTTGCCGCCACCATGGTTCCGATAATAGTCAGGCTATCCCAAGCCACCGGAGTAGCACTACCTTCCCTTGCCTGGCCTTTGGCCCTAGGTGCTGATATTGGCGGTAATGCTACTCCAATCGGGGCATCAGCCAATGTCGTCGGCGTTGCTATCGCCGAGAAGGCAGGCTACCGGGTGAGTTGGGGCAGATTCCTCAAATACAGCTTGCCCATTACAATAATAGTACTGGCCATCTGTATGCTGATGTTAGTAACGAGATATGTATAGCACAACAACGATACAGGGAGCATCCCGGAATCTCCAGGTGCTCCCTGTAGTTACTGACAAGAGGTTGCCCTCTAGGATTTATTGGATTATAATCTCCCAGTCATACTAACCCGAACGATTTTCATTCCGTATTATTTTCAATATGGTCTAACCCCGCCGCTTACCCTGGTAATAGCCGATGCAGCTACCCGCAATCACACCGATTCCCCAGAAGACATGCACCGCCCAAGATGGCATAGAAAACCCTACCGCGAAGTCGCTGGCATCCGTCCAGTTGCCCTCGTTACCAGCACCATCAACCGCCATCACCCGCCAGTAGTAAGGCTCCTTTAGAGACCGGGACGGTAGAGATTCCTCCTTGGACAGGGTGTATTCCGAGACGGTCAGCCCTTCCTTCTTCAGGACCAGAGAGCTGGCAGCGAAGTCCTGGCTGATAGCCACCTCCAGGATATAGGTAACACCGCTGGCATCGGTGACATCGCTCCAGTCAAAACTGGCAGCGGCCGGGGCCTTGGTAGCAGTCACAGGAAGAAGGAGTTGCGGCACTGGCGGGACATTAGCTTCCACATAGAAAGGCAACTGCAGGGAGTTGGTGCCGTCGCTCGCCGAGATGGTATGAGCGCCCGCCTGGCTCTTGGGAACTTTGAAGGTAAAAGAGAAATCGCCATCGGCATTGGTAGTAGTTGTCCCCACCACTACGGGAGTAGAGGTGTAGGTAATGGTCACACTGAAGTTAGGGACAAAGGCGACACCGCTGATGGTGACGCTCTGTCCGACATAACCGGGAGCTCCGGCACTTGTCACCGGGTTGACCATAATTTCCGTGCCCACCTCTACCGTGAACCGAATCTCTGCTTCATTATCATCCTCGTCCATGGCCACCAGGTCATAGATACCTTCGGTAATGTCGGGCACAGTGAAAATGACCGAGAAGCTGCCCTCATTATCAGTTGTAGCCGTTGCCACCAGTACGTCGCCAAGAGTGATATCAACATCAGCTTTATTCCCGAATCCTGTGCCGCTCACCGTAGCGGTATCATCGGGCGGCGCCGTTAGCGGAGAAACGTCAAGAGCAGACTCTACGGTGAAGACAGGCGGTTCGTCCGAATTCTCCAATAATGCTTCCTCGGTCAGGCTCTCGTCACTGACGCTGATGGTATGCTCACCAGCGGTAGCGAGCGGGATGATAAAAGTTGTGTTATCGAAATTACCGCTGCCATCGGTCTCGTCGTCACCGCTGATGATGTCCATCTCACTACCATCAAATATTATGGTCAAAGTCTCATTTTCAGCGAAATTCTCGCCGCTGATAGTAACCTCGGTTCCAACCGGGCCGCTGTCAGGTTCAAATTCCGTAATTTCACCGGCGATAACGGTGAACTCTGCCCGCGCCCTGACTCTAACCTCATCCTCATAGGTAACGCAGACGTAGTAGCTGCCGCCACGGACATCGGCATCGACAGTGCCGCCACTGAGCCTATCGGGAACATCGAATTCAAAGGTGAACTCTCCGTCGATATCGGCCGGAACTCCGTCTTCCAATAACATGTAGGTCCTGATCTCGTCATTAATATCGGATGAAGTTCCAGGAGCCGCGCCCGTGGTCGTTTTCGCCGTAAAATAGATATCAACATATCGATATTCCACTGGGTCCTCGGAGGATATAGGATCAAAATCAACCCCTTCCACCTCAACCTCATCGCCAATTATGCCCTCCTTTGGGTCAAGACTGATACCTGCCGCAAAGGCCGGTGAAGCAGGCAATAACACCGACACAAGCACCGTCAGTATCACACCCATACCCAACAACTTTAGAAATCTTTTTCTTCTCACTGTCATCCCCCTTTTCTTATTACCATTCTATAACGCCTGACTCCGCTAAAAGTTACGTCCACCCGGTACCATTGCCGAGTCAGCCGCCTACTGCCAAAAGGCGGCATCTTTACCATCCATTAATGTTACAGGCCGATGCCGGTCAACTGGTACTTGAAGGTATAGCCGGCCCTGTCAGCTTCTCGCTCAAGTGCGGTCCTTATCTTGGCGAAGTCGTAGTTATAGCTGTATTGTTTGCCAAAAAGATCGGATTGCTCTTTGATACTGCCCTCCCTGGGGCCGCCTCCGGTCTTATAGCTCTCTGCCTTAAACCCGAAGCCGGGGCTGATATCGCTATCACCGGAAGAGAAGCCGTCGCCAGCCTCCTTAAGCATCTCGGTAAAACGCAGCTCCTTTTTGCCCTCATCGATACGGAACTTGGCATTGTAGGTCAGCTTCTTCTTAGAAAACATGACCTTTCTTTCCGCGATAATGAACTCAAGGGAGAAGACACCCTTCTTTTCCTTCAGTTCAGCAGGAATTTCGCTAGCGATTCTCCTAATCTCGTCAATCAGCATGATAACGCTCCCCCTTTTATAGAACGACCACAGCTTCCCCGGATGGGGTTATAAACTAATCGCTACCCTACAGTTTTAAGCTTATCTTGCCTAATTTCGGAAAGCCGAAGGGAGAACTCACAAGGCCTACCCTTCGGCTTTCAATAACATTTAGCTCCTATCTAATCTATCTATGAAGTTATGAAGTTTAGCCGGTTACCCGCTCGCATAACCACATAACCTCACCGGTTCCTTGGCGACTTACTATGATCTCGTCATTAGATTAAATCCCGGCTAAGGAAATGGCACACCAAGACGTTCGATAATCCAACCGGCGATATAACTGGTCTTGTCAGAATCCCAGCCGGTCACAACCTTTCCGCTCGGCTTGCCATCGATAATGCTCTCGGAACACACCAGATACTTCTTGCCCTTACCGGGATAATTGGGATTCAGCTTAACAACCACTAAGTCATCACCGTATATCGGCGGCAGTTTGTAACAGAGAGACTGGCCGGGGGCCAGATGCTCGATTTCGCCCGCCATAATATCTTTCGGTGAAGTTCCCTTCTCCTTTTCCTTTGCTTTCATTCCGAACATCACTAATCTCCTTATCAGGCATATTTTTCGATGGGAATGTACCAATCGAGAACAGGACCCTCCCACCAATCATAAGCGCATGATAAGGCCGGGCGGAGAAAAAGAGTCGAAGCTTCTTAACAACGGGGCGACAAACGACGGTTTGGCTCGCCCATCCTGTAATACAGCCCCGCTGCTCGACTTCACTAGAAACAAGCTGTACCCATTATTACAGGTAACAAGTTTTCTTTGATGCTGGGTAAAACGTATAAAGAATGACTCTTGAGGATAGTCAGCAACCATGTACGATGGTATTTTGAGGGGAGTACTTGGCATCGGGTTTACAGCTAAAATATCCGATTGAACCGGTTTGGATACCGAGAGAGGCACAGCCAAATTCGTTGACCCCGGACCTTGATTGACCATCGCTTCTGCCTGCCTGGCAAAGACAACGCTCAACACCAGCATCGTAACGAACAGAACCTCAGCCCACCTACCCACTTTACTCCTTATTACCGGTTGCACTAAAACAGGATAGACCGGCTGACAAAACCCGACCCGCACAAAATTACGTCCCGTATCATTTATTCTAGGCTCGCATTCTAACAATGTCAATAGTACTCCGCTCACCAAAAAGTAGACCGCCTTTACTGGCAGATTACTGGATAATAATCAATCTTTGAAAGAGTCTGAATACGGCAAAGGAAAACTGGCCTCTTGTCCTCAGACATTGAGTGTTGTAGAATAGGCCCGGTAAAAGCAGCATGGAGTTATTATCGTGATTGAACTACCCGAAGCGGTAAACCTCGCCGGTCAAATTAACGATACCATTTCCGGGAAGCGCATTGCCGGTGTCGTGGCAGCACATACCCCTCATAAATTAGGCTGGTACTACGGAGAACCGCCGAAATATTCGGACCTGCTTGTCGGCAGGACGGTAGGCAAAGCCAGTCCGTTTGGCGGTATGGTAGAGATAAGGGTTGAAAAGGCCAACATCCTGTTCGGAGAGGGTGTCGCAATCAGGTTTCACGAGAAAAACGAGCCGCATCCCACCAAGCACCAGCTTTTACTTCAGTTCGACGACCATTCTGCCATAAGCGCCTCGATTCAAATGTATGGCGGACTGGGAGCATTCTTTAACGGAGAACTGGATAATCCCTATTACAAAGCTGCTCGAGAAAAACCGCCCCCGCTCACTACAATATTCGACAGGGTATATTTCAGCCGTATGATTTGCGCCGATGAAATCCAGAAATTAAGCTTGAAGGCCTTTCTGGCCACTGAGCAGAGAATCCCCGGGCTCGGTAACGGTATCTTGCAGGATATCTTGTTCAACGCAGGAATGCATCCGAAGAAAAAGGTAAGCACGCTTTCCGATACCGATAAAGATGCCATTTTTGATTCTGTAAAAACTACTATCTCCATGATGGTAGCCCACGGAGGTAGGGATACCGAACAGAATTTGTTCGGATGCCCCGGGGGCTATAAAACTATTCTATGCAAGAACACTGCCGGCAAACCCTGTCCGGTCTGTGGAAACACGGTCAGGAAAGAAACTTACCTGGGCGGCAGTATCTACTACTGCGAGCAATGCCAGAGGCTGTGATCCCCAAAATTATACCTAACCAGCCCTCATCGTCATCTAGTAGTAGTAAATTTGTGTTGAAAAGTCCCTACAAAAGTGATCTGGGGGAAAAACAGCCGATCCAACCGGTACAGATAAGTATTGACCAGCGGGATACTTTATGTTACCATTCTACCTTAATAGAAATCAGGGGAGGAGAAAGCCTATGCCACGTAAAGCTACTTTATGCGCAGCCACTATGGTGATATTACTGGCCGGATTGATGGCATCATGCAGTACACCGTCATCAGAAGATGAGAATATTCCACAACAACAGGTAATCGAATGGAAAATGGCAACCAGCTGGTCAGATGACCAGTCCCTATACACTGAAGGTGCCCGGGCTATTGCGGATAGAGTCGCACAACTAAGCGACGGGAGATTGATAATTGAACCCTACCCGGCTGACGCCTTGATAGGGGCTTTTGACGTCTTTGATGCTGTCAGTAACGGCGAAGTGGAGTGTGCCCACAGCTGGCCTGGCTACTGGCGCGATAAAAGCCCGACTTTTGAACTCTTCAGCTCTATACCAAATCAGATGACGCAACAGGAATGGATCATATGGCTCTACGGACCGGCTAACGGCATGGATCTGTGGCAAGAATTCTATGCCCAATATAACGTTATCCCCTTCCCGGGAGCGATCACCGGACCGGAGTTTGGTTTCTTCACCAACCAGCCAATACACTCTCTTGACGACTTTCGAGGACTGAAATTGAGAGCCGTAGGCATGGCTGCCGACATCCTCAATGAGCTGGGTGCTTCGACAGTATCACTCCCTGCCGCAGAGATTGTTACCGCCATGGAAAACGGCGACATAGACGGATGCGAATTCTCAACACCAGTGATAGACTGGCAGTTGGGTTTTCAGGAAGTGGCCCAGTATGCCTGCTTGCCATCCTGGCATCAACCATCGGGAATGTACGAAACTATCGTTAATGCTGAAGCATGGAATGAGCTGCCCGACGACCTGAAAGCAATTTTTGAGTCAGCATGCAAAGAGGTGGGCATAGTAGACGGTATGGCCCAGCTTGACGGAGCTAATGCGAAATATCTGGAGATGTTCCAGCAGCAGGGTACCGAAATCACTGTGCTAGATACTGAAGCGATTAACAGAATATCAGAAATGGCAACCAGGCTGGCTGACGAACAAGCAGCTAAAGACCCCTTCTACGCAAGAGTACTTGAATCACAGAGAGACTTCAGGACAGAATATCGTACGTGGGAGCAGTGGGGAAACTACAACCTGTACCCATAAACAATTTTTATTTTTTATAACGTTAACCAGTATTGATTTAATCTCTAAATAATCGGAGGGAGAGAACCAATGGAGAACACATTTGACAGCACCTACATTATCAACAAAGCAAAATATGATGAATTCATATCCGAAGTCGACAAGCTTGCCATCGCGTCATACTCCATCCCGCTTTTCGTCTGGCCGGATCTTTATATGACGATTGATATTAAGAAAGACATTGCCATGAAGGTAGTTTGGAAGCCAGAAACCACAGTTAAACAAATAAAGGAATTCGACAAGATTTGGTTTCTAAAGAAATACGCCTGATGCGAAGGTACATGATTTAATAAGACCTATATGAATAATTATGCCGTCTCTTTTCAGTAATACCACAAATCTGGCAAGAGACGGCAAATTCCAGTGGTTTGCGACGGTCAATTTTAGCTTCGAAGATGAAAAGGGCGACGAATAAACAGATGGCCAGGCGAACGCAAACAGAACAATGCATCCCCGCTGATCTGACGCAGCGCATGTCTCAGATTTTCAGTACATACATACAAGCCTACTTATTTCAACCCCTTCAACCGCAATAGCTGAAACTACCACGGATAGCAGCCACCGTCTTCAGATAACATAGTAGCAACACCCGGTAATCGGCTTTTTCCCCTCGGCCAGAGCGAGGCAATCTTTTTAATAATGTCTTAATATTTCCATGTTATTTTGAAAATATCGAGGATTTCTGACACAACTTTCATGATTGATTTCACGGTGGTCTAATGATATCGTGCCGGATCCAAATGATTACTAAATAGAAAGGAGAAGAATAGCATGAATTCGAATAGACTCGTACAGATGATAAAGATGCGGCAGCGGATAGCTCTAACCCCGCTTGTTGCCTCAGCTCTGTCGGCGTCTCTTCTGTTCTCCGGTTGCGCCGCGAGCGTCCCACTAACCCCGGCTACTCCTGCTGTAAGCCCAAACGAACCTGTAACAACTGCCAACGCCGTGCCGGTAGCATCGCTTTACGATGAAGAGGCAATCGTAACACTATATAATCAGGCTATTCCAGCGGTGGTCGAGATAAATACCATAGTCAGCGGGGAAGAATACCCTTACGGCATATTCCGTACTCCTGATGTAAAGGGACAAGGCTCGGGGTTCTTTGTCGACGAAGAAGGCCACATCTTGACCAATAATCACGTAGTGGACGGGGCTTCCAGCATAAGCGTTACCCTGCACAGCAGTGAGACGGTAGAAGCTCAAATAATCGGCACCGACAGTGAGAACGACCTTGCGCTGCTGAAGGTAGACCCAAGCAGTATTGGCAACATTAAACCGCTACCCCTGGGTGATTCTGACAGTGTTAAGCCGGGCCAGATGGCGATTGCGCTCGGTTCACCATACGGACTGGAAGGTTCCATCACCGTTGGTATTATCAGCGGTTTAGGAAGAACCATGGCGGGCGTCCAGACACGGTCAATACCCAACATGTTACAGACCGACGCCGCCATAAACCCGGGGAATTCCGGCGGTCCTCTTCTGAATTCAAAAGGTGCGGTAATCGGAATAAACACCGCCATTGAAGCTTCTTCAAACAACATCGGCTTTGCCATTCCCATCAATAACGCCAAATCTCTGCTGCCGGCACTACTGCAAGGTGGCGAGGTCGGTACCCCCTGGCTGGGCATCAGCGGGACGGCAATTGACCATACACTGGCTTCGAAGCTCAACCTGGCTACCGACCAGGGCATATATGTAGTCTCGGTGATGACGGATAGCCCTGCCGAGCAGGCTGGACTGGTTCCGGGTGGTATCGATCAGGGTAGCCCGACTTCCGGAGGTGACATCATCACCGCGATTGACGGACATGAGGTAACCACAGTGTCCGACCTCCTGCAGTATCTCAATACCAAGGACGTCGGGGAGCAAGTTTCCCTCACTGTAATCAGAGGAAATGAGACAATAACGGTGGAGGTAACCTTAGACGAATGGCCACAGGATGTGGCATTCTCTCAGGACTAAAGCACCCGGCTCGAAAAGGATCATCCGTTAGAATGAATGAGACGCTTTCCCGCTGATGATGTCAATACATACTGCATCATTATGTCAACAAGTCCGATGTTTATTTGGTTGATGTCAACCGTAACACAGCAATCCTGTATTAAGGGAAAGGGCCGGTTGAGAAAGCAGCTAAAGCATTTCTGCGCTATCCTACCATAATCCGGGCGTCGGCAATATAGTAACCGCTGCCCCGCGGCAGCACCTTAACCGGGTTAAAATCGAGCTCAACAATTTGCGGAACATCCTCTATCATTTTCGAAAGTCTGAGCAAGAGATCCTTTAGAGCGTTAGTATCACTAGAGGGCGTCCCCCGGTATCCAGAAAGCAGCTTCGCCATTTTTACCGACTGTATCATATCTCCGGCATCGATATCAGTCAGCGGATGCAGACGTATGGTTGTATCCTTGAACAGTTCAGCATATATGCCCCCCAGACCGAACATAATCAACGGTCCAAACTGAGGATCATGTGTTACACCTAAAATAGCCTCTATTCCTTCCTTGACCATCTTCTGTATCAGTACACCCTGCATCTCATCCTGACGACCGATAACGGCTAACCTCTTTCTGATGTCGTCGAAGGCCCGCTTAACGCCTTCGGCTGAAGTCACATCGAGCACTACTCCATTAACTTCGGTCTTGTGAACGATTGTCCTTGAAGCAAGTTTCACTACTACCGGAAAACCGAGACGCTCTGCGGCAGCTACCGCCTCACCCGGGGTATCCGCCATGACCGTCTCTCCCATCTTAATACCGTAGCAGTTAAGAAGCCCTATTATCTCCGCCGCAGATAGCCAGATTGGCCTCTGAACACCAGCCCTCAATGCCGACTCTACAATTTTGTGTGCCTCAATCGGTTCGGTGCCCTTAATATCCGGGATAACCCCCTTCGGTTTACTCTGCAGATCAACATACTCTACAGCTCTTGCCAGAGAAGCGACTGCTTCTTCAGGGAAGGAAAAACTGGGCACCAATCTTCCCGGTGTTCCTATTTTCGCCTGAAGACCCCGGCGCCCTAGGAAACAGGCCAACAACGGCTTTTTCCGCCGCCAGAAAACCGGCGCCACCCGCTGCAAGGCATTCTCGATAGCCTCCGGATTAACCACTATCGGCGGCACAAATATTATCAGCACGGCATCATTATCCTTATCACCGGCCAGAATTCTCAATATATTTTCGAACTCCTCGGCACTGGCTCCGGCAGTAGTATCCAGGGGATTGTTTATCGTCACCTTGCGCTTCAAAACCTTCACCAGTTTCTCCGCCGTCTCTTCCGAGACGGGCGGTAGCTCCAGACCATTACGTTCAGCAGCATCAGCCGCGATGATACCGGGACCACCGCCATTGGTAACAATAGCGAGCCTGTTTCCTTTCGGCAGGGGCTGGTTAGAAAGCAACGCCGCCACATCAAAAAGCTCCTCCATGGTGCTAACCTTTACAATACCGGAGTGATGGAACATTACTTCAGCAGCTACCTCCGAAGTCGCCATGGCTCCGGTATGAGATGCCGCAGCACGAGTGCCTGCTTTAGTGGTTCCGCTCTTTACCACCACAATCGGTTTCTTCGCCGAGACTCGGCGGGCAATGCGGGCAAACTTCTCCGGATTGCCAAAAGACTCAAGATATAGCAGTATTACCTTGGTTGCCGGGTCCTTTTCCCAGTACTGCAGTAGATCGGACGGAGAGATATCCAACCGGTTTCCCACGCTCACAAAACTGGAAATGCCCATATTGAGATCCCTGGCGTATTCCAGAATAGCCAGTCCCATAGCCCCACTTTGGGAAAGAAAAGCAACATTGCCCCTCGGCGGGTACACCGTTGAAAAGGTCGCATTCAAACCAACAGCAGGGTCAGTGTTGATGACACCCATACAGTTCGGTCCGACGACTCTCATGCCATGGCCGAGGCAGATTTCCCTCAGTTCTCTTTCCCGGGCCATTCCCTCCGGACCGGTCTCTTTGAATCCGTCAGAAATAACGATCAGCGCCCGTACGCCCTTCTGGCCACAATCATGGGCCAACCTGTTTACTATAGATGCCGGTACGGCTATAACTGCCATTTCCACATTACCCGGTATATCCAGCACCGAGGGATATGTTCTCACCCCGACTACCGCATCGGCATTCGGGTTCACCGGATAGATTACTCCTGAAAAATCACTTTGAAGGATACAACGAAAGAGTACGTTACCGATAGAATCTTTGTCACGTGACGCTCCGATTACGGCCACCGAACGAGGCGAAATAATATACCGTAACGAGGCGATGGTGGCGGCAGACTCCCGTGCCTCCTCCTTCCTTACTACCTGCTCGGTCTGAGCAACTGAGAAACTAATGCGGTGAACATCCGACTGTATACTGCGGACAACGTGAAACCCGTAGTTTCTAAAGAAAGCTAACTGCCCTTCTTCTGCCAGAACATCCGTCTCAAATCTGTCAATGCCTCTGTCACGGGCAATATCGACCAACAGTCCTAAAAGTCTGGTTGCGATACCCTTACCCTGATGAGCATCTTCGGTTATAAACGTCACCTCCGCAGAATGCCGATCGGGCAGGCGATAGTATCTACCGATACCGACTATTTTCTTACGCCTGGACTCCATCATCTCGGCCACGATGGCAAAGGTATTGTCATAGTCTACACTGCAGGCCCTGACGGCATCTTCATCGGTCAGACTAGGTACATGTTGAAAGTGCAGATATTTTGTATGAGGGCTCAGTCTTCCGACAAAATCCAGCCACAGCTGGGGGTCGTCCTTCTTTATCGGTCGGAGCAGTATGCTCGATCCGTCCTTCAAAACTGCTTCGGTTTCATATTGTTGAGGGTAGTGATATGTCTCAGAATTCATTATTGTCTCCGTCTAAAGTATAATCTATCAACACAGTATACACATAACTACGGGAGTTTTGAAGTAGAAACTAACAAGACTGGCTTGCTTGGCTCGGAGCAGTTGATTTAGACTTTTATAGATTTAGCGTATCTCACAAGATCGCATCGAAAAACGCATGAGGACAGATATAAATGGCACAACAGCCCGTAATCAAGTTACTCACAGCTTCTGGCATTGGCTCTCGCAGAAAAATCGCAGCTCTTATCAAGAGAGGCGGCGTAGCCGTCAATGGCAAAGTAATCGAGAGCTTCAACGAACCGGTTGACAGTGACAAGGATGTTATCACCATTGATGGTAAACGTGCTGCATCCAAAAAAGAACCTGATGTTTATCTGATGCTCAATAAACCCAAGGGCATTGTTTCCAGCACCAGCGATGACAGAGGGAGAAAAACGGTAATCGACATCCTCCCTGAGAAATACCGGAAAACCCGGATTTACCCGGTTGGCCGACTGGACAAAGACTCCACAGGCCTGATTCTCCTGACCAACGATGGTAATCTTACTTTTCGATTGACCCATCCCCGCTTTGAACAAGAAAAAGAATACCTGGTTCAAATCGAGGGAGAACTGAAGCCAGAAGAAAAAGCCGAGTTGGAAAAAGGGATCTACCTGGATGATGGTAAGACCCACCCGGCTAAGGTCAAGCTATCCAGATATCCCCCTTTCGGCTACTCCGTAGCTATTCATGAGGGCAAGAAACATCAGGTACGCCGGATTTTTGCCGCTGTGGGACACGATGTGCTGGAGTTGAAAAGGATACGCCTGGGTAGCCTGAAATTAAATACACTACCGGAAGGTGAGACTCGCGAACTCAGTCCCGCAGAGATTGAATCGCTCAGCAAGGGAGCAATGAGGCAAAAAGCACGATAATGTTGACGGATAAATTAAGACTCGAACCTACTGCCGCCCTGGTTATGCTCTGGGCACTAGGACTCTATACTGAAGATCCCGTCCTTCAGTATATGCATCAACTTGACCTGTCATCAGGAGAGGCTCTTCTTAAAGAGTGCAATTCCATTTGTGATTGGTACCATGAGGTCATTCTTAACAGAAAAAGCTTCATAAAGCATTTGATAGAGCAGGAATTGAGCGCCGCAAAACAGGAATTCCAGTTGATTTTCCTTGCTGCCGGTAAGTCCCCATTGTCTGTAGAAATACTGTCGAAGAATCCTCACAAAATTCACCGCATTTTCGAGGTTGATTTATCGGGAATGGAAGACAAGAAGAGACTGTACCTTAAGGTATGCCCGGAACTAACAGACAAGCTACAGTGCGTAACAGCAGACATTAACTCGCCCGATCTTCAAAGCGTGCTGGAAATGCCGTTAAATAGCTACCGTCATGATATGCAATCTATAGTCGTCATGGAAGGTATCAGCTACTACCTGCATAAAGAGAATTTACAAAGCATTATCGCCAGATTTCGTACCGCTAGTGAAAATTTTTTCATTATCGAATACATGATACCCTACCGATATGTTAATCAAGCAAGAAGGCATATACCCGAAGAGGTTTTCAAGATAATACAGAATCATTGCGGCTTAAGGGCGGTAACTTCGTATACGAAGAACGAATTAAAAACAATCTTCCGGAAAAACAGCGGAGATTTAATC
>JAQTTS010000165.1 GCA_028710655.1 Dehalococcoidales bacterium | reverse complement strand
CCATCGAATGATTCAACAGGAAAGTCGATTTCAACTATATTCATCTTCTGAAAGGCGGCGGCCGGCACGTTTTCGCGTGCAGCTGCTACCATTACCTCCGAAAAATCTATTCCGATGACTTCGAATCCGGCTTTAACCAGGTGCCGTGCTACTGGTATCCCTGTTCCGGATCCCGCGTCGAGCACTTGTCCGTTAGCGGGTAGCAGCGACGTAAAAGCGTTTACTTCTCTCCTGTTGTCGGCCTTTTCCCTTTCGGCGGTATAGCGATTGCCAAGCCGATCGTATCCTGATTTCACAATTTCGAACGCTTGTTCCCGTTTATATTGTTTCATATAGTATTGATGATAAACTTTATAGTTTGAAAAGTCAATGGCCAATGGAAGTCGTTGGAAGATAATCAAGTGCTTTAACCCCCCTCATCGGCCAGAGTCTGCATAACTAACTTAATAAGGTTACCGGCTCATTCACTCCACCCGTTGCAACACCCAATAAACTCATAAGCCCCAAAGCCCGAAAATGTCGAAAAACATCCGATCTGTTATGCTCCGGGAATTACCCCAATTCAGGTCGATGAAGAATGTTGTCAAGCCGCAGTATTACTACACGCCCTGGGAGTTGGAGTGTGAGATCGCCCGATACGTGGAGTTTTACAATAATCACCGCTTCTACGAATCTCTGGGCAACGTCACCCCGGCTGATAAGTATCATGGCCGGGCGGAGCAGATCATCTCACGGCAGGAAAGGATTAAACGGGAAACGCTGATATTGAAAAGAAAAGAGAATTTATCACAATTGGCAGGGGTGTTGTGAAATCGCTTCAGCCTCCTTGCCAAACCAAAAAGTGTTTCTTATATTATACTCATTAATTTCCGAAAGGTTTTGACGACGTACAATCATGCTGGTCATAACGTTTTGGATTCTTTATACCGATAGCGGGTGTTGTTATTTGTCCTGGACAGGTATACGCGCCTAAAGCAATGTCAGATATTTGCGGAACAGCAAAGTCCGCTCTAAGGCGGCCCGGAGGAAACCATGGAAGAAGACGCTTCAGCTCGTAAACATGCTGAAGACGTGTGGCACTCACTGGAGATAGACGAGGTCTACGAGAAGCTTCGCAGTCGCTCTGAAGGTTTGAGCGATAACGAAGCGGCGGCGCGTCTGCAGGAGTACGGACCGAATGTCCTGCCGGCAAAAGAGCCGCCAACCATCTGGGTCATACTTCTGCACCAGCTGATCAATCCGCTGATATTCATACTCCTGGCCGCAGCTGCGGCATCGATCGCCATTGGTGATGTAACCGATGCTCTGTTCATACTTATAGTCATTGTGTTGAACAGCGGCCTGGGAGCTTATCAGGAACATCATGCCGAAAGAAGCGCAGCCAGTCTCCAGAAGCTGATGAAGATTACGGCCAGAGTACGGCGTAACATTAGGGAATTCAATATTTCTTCCGAAGCGGTGGTTCCCGGCGATGTAATATTGTTGGAGTCAGGAAATAAAGTGCCCGCCGACGTACGGCTGGTTCAGGTCCATAGACTGGCCGCTGATGAAAGCTTCCTGACCGGTGAATCCCTTGCGGCCGAGAAACAGACCGACCATATGCCTGAGGACACTGGCGTGAGTGACCGCAGGAATATGGCGTACGCAGGATCAACGATCACGTCAGGGAGGGGTACAGGGGTCGTCGTCGGTACGGGAACGGCGACCCAGGTAGGTATCATTGCCGAGACGATAACGCATTCGAAGGGCGGTAAACCGCCCCTGGTCCTTCGGATGGAGAAATTCGTCAAGAATATCAGTATCATGATACTGGCGATCAGCGCCGGACTGGCCATACTCCTGCGATATCAGGGGTATGACGTCACGGCCATCTTTTTCTTCGTAGTCGCTCTTGCCGTCTCCGCTATCCCTGAGGGTCTTCCCGTGGCACTGACTGTGGCCCTCTCTATCGCCACCAAGCGGATGTCCCGCCGGAATGTCATCGTGCGCAAGCTGACCGCCGTGGAGAGTCTCGGCAGTTGTACGGTGATTGCGAGCGATAAAACAGGGACGTTGACCGTTAATCAGCAGACAGCCCGAGTGATCTCCCTGCCGGATGACCGCACGTTCACCGTCTCCGGTGAAGGCTACAACGGAGATGGGGTGATTGCACTCCCTGACGGCGGTGAAATATCCCGATCGGACAAAGACCGATTAATCAGGTTGTCCCGGTTGACGATTCTGGCAAATGAGGGTTCGCTGCTGAAGGAGGGGGGAGAATGGAAGTACTTCGGAGACGCCATGGATGTGGCGTTTCTGGCTGTTGGCTACAAGCTGGGATTAAGTCCGGAAGAGGTGAAAGGGCAGTTTCGGATAATCGGCGAGATTCCTTATGAGTCGGAACAGAAATTTTCGGCCGCTTTCTATAATGCCGAGGACAGGAGCCATGTTGCAGCCAAGGGAGCGGTGGAGACAATCCTGGACTTCTGCACCCGCATGTATCGAGACGGAGAGTTGACGAATCTCGAACGGAGCAGTATTGAACGGCAGGCAGTGAGGATGGCGGAAGAGGGACTGCGCGTTCTGGCTGTGGCCGGCGGTGAGACATCGGCTCCGGAAACCCAGGGAGACCACCCGGTAGAGGCTCTTTCGGGGCTCACTTTCCACGGACTCGTCGGATTCATTGACCCGTTGCGCCCGGAAGTCAAGGACGCGGTGAGAGACTGCCGCGATGCGGGCATCAAGGTGGTTATGATTACCGGAGATCACCCGTCTACCGCTCAGGCTATAGCCGCAGAACTTGGTCTTGCTGAAAAGGATAAACCGGTGGTGACCGGCCGGGATCTAAGCGAAGCCGGCACTCCAGACAGCCCTGCTTACATAAAACAGGTCTTGTCGACCCATGTGTTCGCCCGAGTATCGCCGGAACAGAAACTCGATATTGTGGATGTCCTGATTCGCGCCGGGGAATTCGTAGCCGTAACCGGCGATGGAGTGAATGACGCCCCCGCACTGAAGAGAGCCAATATCGGCGTAGCGATGGGCTCGGGGACTGATGTCGCCAAGGAAGTGGGATCGATGATTGTAACCGACGACAACTTCGCGTCTATCGTCGCGGGTGTTGAAGAGGGGCGGTTCGCGTATGATAATGTTCGGAAAGTAACGTATCTCCTCATATCCACCGGTCTGGCAGAGGTACTGATGTTCATTGCGGCAGTGCTGGCTGGCCTGCCTATCCCCCTGCTGGCCGTGCAGCTTTTGTGGCTCAATCTTGTCACCAACGGCATCCAGGACGTAGCCCTGGCCTTTGAGGGAGGAGAGCCGGGTGCCATGAAGCGGAAACCGCGCAAACCCGATGAAAGAATCTTTGATTCCCGAATGATCAGTCAGACTCTTGTCTCAGGGGCAACTATCGCCGTTCTGGCTTTCGCCTTCTGGTGTTGGCAGATTGAATCTGAAGGGATTGAAGAAACATTGGCTCGCAATAACGTCCTGCTTTTGATCGTCTTGCTGCAGAACGTGCATGTATTTAATTGCAGATCCGAATCGGTGTCAGCCTTCAAAATTCCAATCAAACGCAATTACCTTCTCATTTTCGGGGTTTTGGCAGCTCAGGGCATCCATATTCTTAGCATGCACCTGCCCTTCATGCAATCCATACTTGGTATTGCGCCCATCTCACTCAACCACTGGCTCCTGACGCTCCTGTTGGCGTTAACCATATTGCCGGTGATGGAGATATTCAAACGGGTCACCAGGCGGAATTAATCGACCGGCCGACTTCGTCGGAACGCTATTAAAAAACAGAGCAGGCAGAACCGCTAAAGAAATAATAGTCGAAAGCTCAAGGCTTTCGAACTACAAAAACTAATCATTACATGCTATCGACGACGGTGATTGTCTAGGCCTATAAAATGGTGCTTTCCTCCTTAGCTACCCCTCTGTGTGTTGTCATATGAACCTTTTGTTAAAAGGTTGATTGTTGGGTTTGGCTACAATAACATACAACCTCTGACAGCGAGGCTCAACTCTCTTGTAACATAGTTACTTTAGACGCAGGTAAGGAAATTCTATGTTTGATTTACGCCCCCGGGCACCAACCATCTTCATCACCTGGCATACAAGGACATGTACCAGGTACAATTAATAATCAAGAGCGATCAATGAAAAACAGCGATTGCCTTCCTGGATAGAATTGCATATACTGGGTAAGCCCTTTTGCAATTGGAGGTTTACATGAAATTATCTAAGTTCTCCGCCTTTACAGCGGCCTGCTGTCTCATAATTACAGGTATATTTATTTTCGGTTGTTCGGATGATGATAATCCGGCTTCACCTAAAGAATACGGCTGGGAGCCCCTTGGGACGGGAATGAACAACACCGTTTTTTCCATCGCCGTCTATGGTAACACCTTGATGGCAGGAGGATATTTCACAACCGCCGGAGGTGTGAGTGCCAATCACATCGCCGCCTGGAATGGTTCTGCATGGTCGACACTCGGGACGGGAATAGGCGAGGTATATTCTGTTATGGCTCACCCCGGCTCTTCTGGAAGACCGATTGCCGGAGACACGTTCATTTCTGCCGGCGGGGTATGTGCCAATGGTATTAATGTTGAAGTCCTCGCCGTCTATGGAAACAGCCTGATTGTCGCAGGCACAATCACTGAAGCCGGCGGGGTAAGTGTCAACAATATCGCGTCCTGGAACGGCTCATCATGGGCGCCTCTCAGCTCAGGTCTTATTGGCTCTGTTGCCGACCTTGTGATTTATGACGGCAAGCTGATCGCCGGAGGGGGGTTTGCGACAGCCGGCGGAGTAAGTGTCAGCAATATTGCCGCCTGGAATGGCACATCATGGGCGCCCCTCGGCTCAGGTATAAATGGCTACGTTTATGCCCTCGCCGTTTCTGATAACCAACTGATTGCCACGGGCACATTTACTACCGCTGGCGGGGTGAGTGTCAACAATATCGCGGCCTGGGACGGCTCATCATGGACGCCCCTCGGCTCAGGTCTAAACAACACCGCTTTTGACTTCGCAATCTATGATGGTAAATTAATTGCCGGAGGCCAGTTCACTACCGCTGGCGGGGTAGGTGCTAACCGCACTGCGGCCTGGGATGGCTCATCATGGACGCCACTCGGCCCAGGTCTGAACAGCTATGTTTCCACCCTTGCGATCTATGACGCTAAACTAATCGCCGGAGGGGGGTTTACTACCGCAGGCGAGGCAGGTGCTGACCACATTGCAGCCTGGAACGGCTCGTCCTGGGCGCCAGTCGGAACGGGCATGGATAACAATGTGAGAGCGCTAACCGTTTTTGACAATAAGCTGATTGCCGCAGGCAGTTT
>JAQTTS010000164.1 GCA_028710655.1 Dehalococcoidales bacterium | reverse complement strand
ACTTAACTCAGTTGTTGCCGCCTCAGTTTGCCCCCTGCCGATCAAGTTGGTGAACCGTGGTATGACCACCGCCGCCAGGACACCCAGGATAGCCACTACTATCAGCAGCTCCATCAGGGTAAAGCCCTTCTGCCCACGGTGGAGCCTTCTGGTGAAGCTCAGCTCGAAACCCCCTATCCGCTTTATCAACCCCTTCATCAATTAAACCTCCTTACAGTTTTCAATTTATTAACTATGTGATGAAGTTTGTATAACTAAGGTCACTTAAAACTAGCTTAGCATATCTAAAATAGAGGTACAAGTCAATCACTCGTTAGGTATAGTAATATCGTATCATTTCTACCAGTGCTTCAAACCGCCACTTTTTACTATATAAACAGCTATAAAAGCTTCTCAATCAAGCCCGGAATACTCCGGATATAGAATACGCTACTATCCCATGCTAAACTGAGTATTATATCATAAAAGAACAAATGATACAACAAGAAGAGCAAAACCCGGGCTAATGCTGGCAGCAGCCGGAGCAAACCTGGTGACCAATCACCTGATTTGTCCATTTGACTATGCCGCCCGGAACATCCAGAATATAGAGCGATATGGACGCTATCGGTATCGTCATTTTTACCGTACTCGGGGCAGTTATCGCCAGCTTCCTCAACGTCTGCATCGACCGCCTGCCCGCCCATCAGTCGATTATTTCTCCCCCGTCCCATTGCCCGTCCTGCCGGCACCGTTTGGCGGTAAAAGACCTCGTCCCCGTTTTCAGCTACCTTGGGCTGCGCGGCCGCTGCCGCTACTGCCGGGCGGCTATTCCCCGGCGCATCCTGTGGCTGGAGATTGCCAACGCCGCCCTCTTCGGCTATCTCTACAGCCAGTATGGCGCCGGCGTCGAACTGGCGGTTATCGCCTCCTACTGCTGCCTGTTTATCGTGATTATGGTCATCGACCTCGAGCAGGGCCTGATTCTGAACCGCATCGTCTACCCTGCCATGATCACCGCTCTGCTCGTCAGCGTCTTTCTGCCCGGTCTGACCGTTGTACCCGGGATCAAGTACGCCGCCATCGGCGGTGGCATCGGCTTCGGGCTGTCACTGCTGGTGGCCGTCTTATCGCGGGGCGGCATGGGCTTCGGAGATGTCAAGATGGCGGCGCTGATGGGCCTTGTTACCGGATACCCGATGATATTCTTTACTCTCATTCTGAGCGCGATAATCGGCGGTGTGGTCGCCCTGGTCCTGCTGATCACCAAAAAGAAGAAGCGCAAGGAAGGCATCCCCTTCGCCCCCATCCTCTCCATAGCAACCATCGTTACCCTGCTCTGGGGAAGCAGCATCCTCAACTGGTACCTGGGCCTGTTCTAGCCCTGATATCGCATATCCAATCATTATCCTGCTTTCCCCAGCCTCTCTGCCTCTCAACATGGTAAGCAGCGAATAAAGTGCCCCTTTAAGAAGGGATCACCCAACCACTGAAATACCCCCCCTTGACAGGGTGTAGTATAATAGTACTAACTCAATAGTATGAGTCAATACGTTAGGGTAATCTAGTAATGGAACGGCGAAGGTCCAGTATCGAAGTAATAGCCGATATGCTCCGTCTCGGTGAAGCCGGTAAGACGGAAATAATGTACAGCGCCAACATGAGCTACTTCCAGTTGCAGAAATACCTCAAGTTCCTGCTGGAGCTGAAGCTTATCGACAGGGTAATGATCGGCAACCCGGTAGTGACCTACCGGGTAACCAGGAAAGGATTAAAGCTGCTGAGGCATATCGACAACATCCTGGAGATACTCGAGTTCAAGGAAAAGGATGAATTCCAGTGACATCAAACGAAGGAGCTAGTATATGTCTGAAAAAAGAATGCTGATACTGCCTGCGGAGCTCGTTGAGAAGATCGACGAAAACCGGGGCGACGTGGGCCGGTCGGAATTTATTGAGTTCCTCATCAGTGGTCAACTGAAGGAGGAAAGCAAGGAAGCCAAGCGTACCGGCAAAGCGGAAAGCTACGTCACCAAAGAGGAACTGCGCTCCATAGAACAGGACATCAAGAAGCTGCTCAGGAGTTTTATCGACTTCTTCGTGAATTACGGACTGGAGATTGGCAAACAATCACCCCGGGCCGAGTTTGAAGAGCTTATCGGCAAGCTGCAGGGACTGGAAAAGGACCTGGACTCCGATAACGATAACGAAAAGAAGGCCACCATTAAGTGGAAGTAGCCCGTTAGCAAGCACCCGGCTCGGGACAAGCCGGCTTTGGCCTCTCTCTTTACCTAAGGAGAGAGGCTTTTTTATTATCACCGGGGAATAGAACTTTGTTCTAGAACAGGATACCTTCCCATATCTGCGATTCTCTGCAATAGTTATTGGCGAATAGTTATTGGCGAGGGAAGGTATCATGCTCTATATCATCCTGGGAATAGTCGGTTTTACGGTGATACACCTCTTCGACCTGGTTTCTCTGAAAAGAGTTCCACGGGCAAAACCTGTCGTCTGGGCATCGGGCAGCGGCCTGCTGGTCTACTCGCTGGTGATGATATGCCTGGCCCCAGAGAAGCTGGCACTGCCGGCGGAGCTGACCTGGCTGGGCTGGGGCATGCTGGCACTGTCCCTGCCCCTGTTAATCCAATCGCTGTTTGTCGGTCTTCCCTTCCGTAAAACATACCTCACCGCCGGCGTCGGCGACCGGCTGATAACAACCGGAATGTACTCTCTGACCCGCCACCCGGGGGTTATCTGGTTCACCATACTGATGCTGGCCCTGATACCGGTAGCGGGATCGAGGCTGCTGCTGCTGGCGGCACCGGTTTTCATCGCGCTGGACATTCTGCTGGTAATTATTCAGGACAGGTTCATCTTCGGCAGGATGTTCGACGAATACGCAAGCTACCGGCGTCAGACGCCGATGCTGCTCCCCAACCGGAGCAGCCTGCACGCCTTCCTGGACTCCCTGCGAAAAAATAAACCGATAAGAAATCACGGAGGTTACACAATGAGCAAAGAAGCAGAACTTATCGTTCAGGGTAAGAACGAAGAGCTATGGCAGCGGTGCTGCGGTTTCATCGACCTGAGCCTGGCGGAATGCATGGGCATCCAGCGGCGGCTACTGCTGGAGCAGATAGGATTGCTGAAAAAGTGCAAGCTGGGCAGGAGTATCATGCGCCGGGCCAACCCCGAGACCGTGGATGAGTTCCGCCAGCAGGTGCCGCTGACCACCTATGCCGATTATGAACCGTTTCTCCTCACCAGGAATGAGAGTGCCCTGCCGGCGAAATCGCTCTTCTGGCAGCATACTTCGGGCAGGTCTGGGGAATACCCCTTCAAGTGGGCCCCCGTCACTGCCCGCCAGTTCGAGGAAATACAGGCGCTGCTGTTCGGCTGTCTGGCCTTCTCCAGCTGCAAGCAAAAGGGTGAAATAGCCTACCGCAGAAAGGACAAGTTTCTCTATGCGCTCGCCCCGCCGCCCTATACCACCGGCTCGCTGATACACTATGCCCCCAACGAGGTCTTTGACTTCCTGCCGCCGGTCAAGGCGGTGGAGGGGATGTCCTTCGAGAACCGGATACGCCTCGGTTTCCAGATGGCGCTATCGGATGGAGTAGACCTCTTCTTCGCCCTATCCAGCGTAATAGTAGCCCTCGGAGAACGTTTCAGCCAGGGAAATGGTGACCTTGATCTGAGAACACTGCTGGGTAAACCGAAGACCCTGCTCAGGCTGCTCAAGGGCGTTGCGAAAAGCAAGCTAGCTCGCCGGCCGATGCTGCCCCGGGATGTCTGGAAACTGAAAGGCTTGATTGGAACCGGTTCCGATAGCTCCGTGTTCCGGGAAAAAATTAAGGAGATGTGGGGCAGATATCCCCTGGACGTCTACGGCGGCACCGAGGGCATTATTATGGCAACCCAGACCTGGGACTATCAGGGGTTGAGCTTTATCCCCCACACCAACTTCTTCGAGTTCATTCCCGAAGAAGAGAGCCTGAAAGCTAAAGCCGATCCCCTCTACCAGCCGGAGACGGTGCTGCTGGATGAGGTCAAGGCGGGGGAGAACTACGAGCTGGTCATTACCAGCTTCCATGGCGGTCCCTTTGTCAGATACAAGCTGGGTGATATGATCCGGATCACCGCACTACGTAACGAACAACTCGATATCGACATCCCCCAGATGGAATATTACGCCCGCATTGATAATATGATCGACATCGCCGGATTTACCCGGTTAACGGAAAGGGTTATCTCTCAGGCGATAGAGAATACCGGCCTGGACTACGAGGACTGGACTGTACGCAAGGAACTGAGAGCTAAACCGGTACTGCACCTTTATCTGGAGCTTAAGGAGAACGGACACGTTACCGCCGAAGAGGTTGCCGTCTCCGTACATGAGAAGCTCAAGGAACTGGACGCCCCCTATGCCGATCTGGAAACATTCATCGGACTGAGACCGCTGGAGGTCACGCTGCTGCCCGAAAATACCTTTAGAAGCTATATGATCCGGCAGCAGGCTGCCGGTGCCGACCTGGCACACCTCAAGCCACCGCACGTCAACCTCTCCGACGGCATCATAGACTCCCTGGTCAACGGGCCTCTGGCAGAACCGGTAGCGCAGGAAGAGGACTACGAGGAAACGGTTAGACGCTACCGGATGAACCGCAAGCGACGCCAGCGCCAGCCGGCAACCACCAAAACAAATAAATAATAGGGGATGAAATATACCGGTCACCAAGATATCACAAAGGGTAGTAATCTGAGAGAGGTAATCGAAAATGTCTAATAATAACGGCGCCAATAACAACAAGCGGGTGGTGGTTACCGGGATGGGAATAATCTGCCCGGTGGGACTGACTGTTTCCGAAGCCTGGTCCGGCCTCGTCTCGGGAAAATCAGGCATTGATTACATTTCCAGTTTTGACACCACCACCTTTAAGACTCGATACGCCGCCGAAGTGAAGGGCTTTGACCCGCACGATTACGTCGGTCCGAAAGAGGCCGGGCGTATGGACCGCTTCACCCAGTTCGCCGTAGCCGCCAGCTTGCAGGCAGCCGAAGCGGCCCGCCTGCGGCTGGACAACGGGGATGCCGAGGAGACCGGTGTCATTATCGGCGACAGCATCTGCGGACTGCTTCAAATCTGTACCCAGTTCAAGGTACTGGCTGAATCGGGACCGGACCGGGTCAGTCCGGTTCTTGCCCCAACCATGTCGGGCGATGCCGCCCCGGTACAGGTATCCCTGACACTGGGGACAAGGGGAATCAATTACTCCCCATCTTCGGCGTGCTCCAGCGGCAGCGATGCCATCGGTCAGGCATTTCAGCTAATCCGGAGGGGAGATGCCCGAGTCATGATAACCGGCGGCGCCGAGGCCCCG
>JAQTTS010000163.1 GCA_028710655.1 Dehalococcoidales bacterium | reverse complement strand
TTGCTATCGAGATTTGAACAGCTGGAGGAACTGGAGCGGAGCAGGAGCCTGATAGAAGGTTCTACGAGGAAAAGCGTCGAGTCCGCTTCATACCCCTTCGGGATGAGGGGTACTTATAACGACGAAACCATCTCCATACTCAAGGATATGGGGATACGCTACGCCTGCTCAAACTATCCGGCATACGTGACGGGCAGGACGGATCCCTATCAGCTCCCAAGGGTGGTGGTGAGGGATATGTCGGGAGAGGATTTTCTGGGATTCATGAGGGCGATTACAGGCGGCGGCAGGTCTCATGGTTGAGTCGGCTCTCAGTGTCTTGCAGCTGAACACATATGACGATTGGGGCGGTGCGGCCAATGTTGCACTGAACCTCCATAGGGGGTATGGCCGGGCCGGTCTGGATGCAAAACTCGCCGTCAAGGTGAAGAGGAGCAGGGACTCCGGCGTGCTCGAGGTGCCTCTTGGTGCGGGAAGGTCGCTCTACTATCGAGCTGTCAATGCCCTTGGAAATCGTCTTTCGACTGCTATTTCTGACAGGCAGCGTGCCGATAGGTTCAGTAAATGTTTCAGACTCCTGAGCGAGCCCGTTAGAGCTGCTAGGGTCTATTCCGGATGGGCCGACTATCATCATCCGTGGAGCAGAAACCTACCCGACTGTATTCCCGGCCGTTTCGATATTGTACACTGTCATAATCTTCATGGTGGATATTACGACCTGCATGCGATAGCCGATTTGAGCGCAAGTTATCCGCTGATCTTGACAATGCATGATGCATGGATGCTTAACGGCACTCTTCCACACATTGACGATGGTGCTGTCTATGACGCCGGCAAATGTCCCGACCTTGAATATGTACCTAGTGTACAAAGGGATAGAACCTTTCTGAAGTGGAAGGAGAAGGGTGAAATCTTCCGAAGGACCAAACTCTATGTCGCGACCCCGTCTCGGTGGTTGATGGAAAGGGTTGAATCATCCATTATGGCCCCTTCTATCGTTGAGAGTAGAGTTATACCGAACGGAGTGGATCACGATATCTTCAAGCCACCATCTGAGGAGAACATAAAGGGCGTCTTGGGGCTTGATGGTTATGGTTTTGTTATACTCTTCGTGGCTACCCATGTGAAGAAGAGCAGGTGGAGGGATTACGGCGGCATGATCAATATGCTGCGTCAGCTCGATATGCGTCTTACGGATGGTGATGTTGCGTTTGTGGCTCTCGGGGAAGCTGGGGCCGATGAAAAGGTTGGAAGTGTAACGATCAAGCATGTGCCATATCTTTCGAGTCAGTCAACGGTTGCCGAGTATTACAAGGCGGCTGATGTCTATCTCCATTTAAGCAATGTCGATACATTCCCTACGGCAGTTATTGAGGCGCTGTCGTGCGGGACACCAGTGGTAGCATATCGCGTAGGTGGAATAAGAGAGCAAGTGAAGTCGCTCGATTGCAGCTGGTCGAGTGATTCGGTGGATAGGTACGGCATTGATCGGGCAAACGGCATATTGGTGGATAGGGGTGATGAGTCGTCGGTTGTGAATTCGATCTTATATCTCAGGGAGATGTCCGATATTCGCACATCTCTTTCGGAAAACGCAGTTAGGGATGCGAGAGAACGATTCGGACTTGAGTCGCAGGTGAAGACATATCTCAAGATGTATTCGGAGATGCTCGTAAGGTACGGATATAATTCGAGATCATAGCCGCTGGGAAGAGGAGACGTGATGAAGAAAGATTCGGATATCTGCCAGGATCTCTCTAACAAACGAGGCGAGGTTAGATTCAGGGAGAAACTCTCTGTGCAGCATGTTACGGGGGAGATGGTGTTGCCTGATTATTACGATAAAGTCCGACACGATAAAATCCTTCAGGATCGAGTTGACATAGTCAGGGCCAACATGGCGCGCGTGAAAAAACGGGGTGTTTCCTTTAGCCCATTTCTTGAGGTTGGAGCCGAGAGAGGTCAGAATGCAATGGTTTTATCGAACGACTATGGGGCGCTTGGTGCGGCGATTGATATTTCATTCCATCAGCTTCGCTCGATGGAATATTATGCCGGCCTCTTCTTAAAGGGCAGGATGCCTCTGAGGATCTGTTGTGATGCCTATGCTTTGCCATTCAGGTCTGGTACTTTTAGGTTCGCGTTCTGTTATGAGGTCCTTCATCATTTTCCATCACCGAGACCGATTACGATGGAAGTCCACAGGGTTCTTGGTAACGGCCACTTCTATTTCGATGGCGAGCCCTTCAGAAGGATCCTCAAGTGGAACCTCTACAGGAGAAAACATAAAGTCTCTTCAGCGCACGAAGCCAGGAAGAGCCGCTTGAGGCGTTATCTTGAGAGTATCGTTACAGAACCTTTCTCCGATGAGGAGGCGCATGGAGTGCTGGAGAACGATAAAGTCGCCATCCATGAGTGGATCGACTCAGTGAAGGGCTACGACGATGTCGATATGCAGCTCTACCTGGAGAAAGGGATACTTGAGACCTCATTCAAGAGGCGGCTTCGAGCAGTTAATTACCTGAATATGCTCTTCGGTCGCAGGATATCCGGTCTCTGCAGGAAGGGACGGCCAAGCGCTGACAACTCTTTTAGCTTGCATCTCGAGTCCCAGTTGGCCTGCCCCAACTGCGCCGATGACTGTAACGGCATAGTGATCGATAGGCCTTGCGTAGAGAAGTATGGCGATACGTATAGATGCGTCCGTTGCGGAAGCATATATCCTATCGTGGATGGAGTGGCAATAATGCTGCCGCAGCGGGAGTTCAAGGAACTCTATCCCGAGTACTATCGTGGGCGATAGATGGTGAGTATATGTCTGAAGCTACATTGATTGAAGAGCGATCGAAAGGGTCAATGCCGAAGCCGCCTGATGGAAAGTCGGGCTGGCCGTGGCATGATGAAGGCCTCGTCGCCGAACCTGCGTGCGATGTCGATAGCTGGCCCAAGATCAGCATAGTGACCCCGAGCTATAACCAGGGGGAATATATAGAGGAGACGATCAGATCTGTGCTGATGCAACGCTATCCCAATTTGGAATACATAGTCATCGATGGTCTGAGTCAAGATGGAACAGGGGAGGTTTTGGGAAAGTATTCGCGATGGATAAACCATTGTCTGGTGGAGAAGGATGAAGGACAGTGCGATGCAATAAATAAGGGGTTTGAGAAGGCCAGCGGAGAGATATTCGGTTGGATCAATTCAGATGACCTCTACAGGCCGGGTGCTTTGCATACGATTGCTCGTCACTTCATGGCCAACAAGGACAGCTATGTTGTCTATGGAGAGGCGGCAAAGATCGATCAGCGCAGCAATTTTATGATGAGGAGCAGGTGTACCAGAAAGAGCTTCGGTAAATGGTATATCCTCAACTGCGATCCTATAGTCCAGCCGACCTCGTTCTGGCGCAGCGGAGTCTGGAAGGCGGTTGGCGGCCTCGACAAATCTCTATGCTGGGGATTAGACTGGGATTATTTTATAAGGGTCTTTCACTCGTACAGGATCGATTACATTCCTGTTGATCTCGCTCTCTGCAGAATTCATGACAAGATGAAGACGCGAAACGGTGGCATCGTTCGTTACCGTGAAATGGCTGAGATATCTAAGAAATATGGCGGGTGGTGGCAGCCCATGCATTTGCTCTATCATGCGATGCGGCCGTTCAGCGCGCTGATGCGCTCGAAGTGATTCCCTGTAGCAATTAGATGAAAAAAATACTTCTCATTCAACCTCCCTTTTACTCCTTTATGGGGCTCGACACGAGGTACTTTCCGTATCATCTCGTTTGTATCGGGACCTATCTGAAGGCCAACGATTACGACGTGAGGGTCGTCGAGGGCGACCTCGCCATTAAGAGGGGCAGCCTCAAGTTTACTGATATCGAATCTGGCTATCGGTATTATTTGGAGAGTCTTGCCGACTACGATCATCCTTCGTGGGTTGCTTTGCAACGTGAGATCGAGGAGTACACGCCGGATATTATCGGCATAAGTGTTTGGACCAGCGGGGTTGCCTCTGCTGTAAGAACCGCCGAGCTTGCAAGGCGTGCAGCGCCGCAGGCGCTCATCGTAGTCGGTGGTCCGCATATCACTCTCAAGCCTGATGATGTTGTGCGGATGAGCGCTGTGGATATAGGTGTTGTCGGTGAAGGCGAGCGGACGATGCTGGAGATAGCCGACGGCGTTGAGCCGGGCACGATAAATGGGGTCGTCATCAAAAAAGAGGGGAAGCTCATTCGTACGCCTGAGCGGGATTTTGAAGAGAGGCTCGATGCTTATGGTATGCCGGACAGGTCGTTGCTGCGAGGCGAGGGTTTGTACGACGAAGAGGATATGGGGTTGGTGATGACTTCGCGCGGATGTCCTTATGCATGTGCCTATTGTGCTACGACCATTTGGAAGCGAAGGATGAGATGCCGGAGCGTAGAGGCGGTGATCGACGAGATGAAGTCGGTGAAGTCCAGATATGGGACGACTTATTTCACGATAAAAGATGACACCTTTACGGTCGACAGACACAGGGTCGAGGATTTCTGCAATGCCCTCAAGGTCAGCGGCATGAGGATCGTATGGGAATGCAACGGGAATCTAAATACCCTCGACGCGGGTATGTTGGCGGCGATGAAGGATGCAGGTTGTGTGGGGATCAAGGTCGGGGTGGAGACAGGGTCAGACAGGATTCATAGAATAATTAACAAGGGTCTTACGAATGATATTGTCAGGAAAAAGATAAGGCTTATAAAAGAATCGGGTCTGCACGTGACCTGCTATTTCATGATGGGTATCCCAGGTGAAGCCAAGCAGGATGTCATTGACACCATTGAGTTCGCCACCACAATTAAACCGGACTATATCAGTGCGAGCGTCTATGAAATCTTTCCGGGTACCGCACTGCATGCTGTTGGCGTGGAAAGGGGTGAGGCCCTCAACGACATGCAATTTGATGATTATTTCAGTGTATATCCTCATAATTATTACTGCGCGAAAGGCAGGAGAGAATTGGCGGGAATGTCTGGTGAGCACTTTGATGACTTGGAACGTATGATAAAGCGGAAGGTGGATAAATACAATCGGTCAATGACTAATGTTTATGCCAGGGTGCGATCGCGCTGTCGACTTTATCGCATATCCGCAAAATATCTTATTAGAGATATGCATCGTTTTATAAGATGGTGGTAAAAAGTTGCTGATTGTTGATGCTATGTCAAATAAAACGAACTTTATATACTACATATTTAACAAGCTTGGCCCGAGGGTTGTTACCATACTTCTACTCCCGGTATATACGCGTTATTTGGGCCCGGATGACTACGGACTGGTTGCAGTTCTGGCTATGATTGGAATGGCTTTCCAGCGATTGACAAATATC